>NZ_JBXVPZ010000038.1:0-38363 GCF_057961495.1 Streptomyces sp. P5F9
CGAGGACGACGGGGCGGGGGTGGGCGGCGGAGGGCTTGCAGCTGTAGTCGTTCCAGCCACTGGTGGGGGCGCTCGACGCGTGAGCGGCGGCGGTGGGAACGGCGGCGACCGCGGCGGTCAGGAGCAGCGCGGTCAGGGGTCTGAGCAGTCGTTTCCAGGGCAGCATCGTGTGATCTCCTTGCGGCTCAAGGGAGTTGCGACGGTCTTACGCCCTGTGATCCGGATCACAAGAATGCTGTTCACTCGTCAAGTTACGAGCGAGTAGGTGAAGTGTGAAGTTACGCGTCAGTAAAAACTTCCAGTGATAACCAGTCACCAGGTGGGCCTGATGGGACCGTAGGGCGCAATACGCCGCAAACGGTCACACAACACGCGCACTTCGCTCTCACCCAGCAGTTCGACCCACGGCCGCACGGCCTCCAGAGCCGCCTCTTCCGCGGCCCGCGTACAGGCCCACCCCAACTCGGTGAGCACGACGAGCCGGGCGCGGGCATCGCCGGGGTGCGGGCGCCGCTCCGCGTATCCCTTGCGCACGAGTTCGTCGACAAGCTGGCTCGCCGCCTGCTTGGTGACTCCGAGATGGGCGGCGAGGTCGGTGACCGTCGCCCCGTCCGGGGCGAGCCGCACAAAGGCGAAGCCGTATGCCGGGCGCGCCTCGAATCCGCGCGCCACGACCCCGTCGTTGATGCGCTTCGTCAGGTCGCCCGCGGCGGCGAGCAGGGCGGCGGTCAGGGCCATGGCCTCGGAGTTCTCCACCACGGCATTGAAACACCCTTGACGGACCGGTCAAGCTGCTTGACCATATTGAGGACATGGTCAAGCAGCTTGACCATCACCTTCTGGAGGCAGTCGTGCCCGTCGTCCACCCGTCCGACGCCGTCGTCCACGAGATCCACGGCGCCCGCTTCGTCTCGTACGCCCATCCCCGCACCGGCAGCAAGGAGCTGTGCGCGTGGCGGGGCGAGATCCCCGCCGGCACCAAAGCCCCCCTGCACACCGTCAACCACGAGGAGATCCTGCACATCCTCGAAGGCGAGCTGGTGATCACGCTCGACGGTCACACCGAACGGGTCGGCGCGGGCGACACGTTGATCATCAACCCGGGGGCGGCCTTCGGCGCCGAGAACCCCACCGACCGGACCGTGATCACCTGGGTCACGACCTCCATCGGCCTGGAGGCGGAGCTGGCGGACGGCACGCGCATCGTCGCGCCGTGGGCCAACTGACGTACGAACAGGGGGCGACGACCATCAGGCTGCCCATCATCGGCAGGAACGCGAGCCCCGTCCTGACAGGGCTGAAATCGCGCGAGGACTGCAGGCAGTAGGCCAGGAAGAGGGAGACACCGAAGAGTCCGGCGCCGGCGATGGCCGTCATCCCACTTCGCGGCAGTAGCCGCCACTGGGCTCTAACCGCTGCGAGGCAGTAACTGCCACACGCCCGGGATCGGCGCCGCCCGCCGCGTCGGCGAGCGGGTCACACCGCGTCCGGCTCGCCCAGGCCGGGCGCCGGGATGGGGACGACTCGAACGCCTCATGGCCCGGCGGGTGACAGTTGACACCCCTGCGCCCATGTCCCCAACACCTCTGTCGGTACGACGTTCTCGTTCCGTAAGGTTTTCGACCGCCCCAGCCGCACCGAACGGGACGAAGCTGAGCGGTGAACGTGGGCGGCTGCCGCCCACGTGACGTACCGGTGCGGGGAATGAATGGAGTGCCCATGGTGGTCCGTGGTGTCGGCGGGATCATCCTCGTCGTGCTCGGCGCGGTCTGGATCGCGCAGGGTGTCGGCGCGATGAACGGCTCGGCCATGTCCGGCCACGGCCAGTACGCGGTGCTGGGCGTGGTGGTCGCGCTGGTCGGACTCTTCTTGGTGCTGCGGGCCTGGCAGATGCGGAACACCCCCCGCCAACGCCCTTGAGCGCAGGGACAGTTCCGGGCGACAGAGGTCAGTCGGCCAGCGCCGCCGGGCGTACCGCCTCCTGCCCGAAACGCCGCCGGGCACGGTCCGCGGCGGCTTCGACCGCGCGGGCGCGGGCGTCCCCGGGATCCATGGAGAGCTGTCGGTAGGCACTGCCGGCCGGCCGCAGGTCGTCGGCGCGGAGCACGAAGGCCCGGACTCGCGCCCGCTGCAATCCCAGGGAGGTCAACAGGCCCAGGGCGGTGGCGGCGACGGCGGGTGAGTGGTCGGTGGGCTCCGGCAGCGCACGCGTACGCGTGGTGGAGCTGCGGTCGGCGTATCTCACCGTGAGGGTGAGCCGGCCCGCGAACTTCCTTTCCCCGCGCAGGCGTTGGCCGATCCGGTCGGCAAGTCCCAGGACGGCTCGGTGGTGTTGGGCCGGGTCCAGGCAGTCCCGGCTCAGGGCCAGGTCGGCGGCCAGATGTGCCGCCGGTTCCGCGGGGACGACCGGGCGCGGGTCGTGGCCGCGGGCACGCTCGGTCAACAGCCGTGCCTGGCCCGCACCGAGGAGCCGTTGCAGGGTCGCCGGAGGCAGGTCGGTGAGCTGGCCGATGGTGTGCAGGCCGTATCGGTGCAGCGTGTCCGCCGTGGCGCGGCCGATCCCGGGCAGTGCGGTGACCGGCCGGGGGTACAGCCAGTCGGCCGCTTCCCCGGTGGGCACCCGGGTGGTGTCTCCTGGGGCGGACGCGTCGGCCGCCATCGCCGCCAGCATGCGGTTGCCCGCGAGACCGGCGCTGCTGTCGATGTCGTAGAGCGCCTTCAGTCTCATCTTCACCGTCTGGACCGCGTCGTAGGCGGACATGTCGAAGTACCGGAGCGCCGAAGTCAGGTCCACCTGAAGGGCGTTGGGCGGAATGGCCTGGACGTGAGGCGTGATTCCGGACACCAGTTCGATTACATCGTGGTACTGGGTCTCGGTCAGCGCGGTGTGCAGGTGAAGGTGGGCGATGTGCCGCTGCCGCGCGGTCATCCCGCACTCCCCGGGCTGCGGTGGCCGAACTTCTTCAGGTCGGCCGAGCGGGTGCCCGCGGGCTGGAGGTCGGCGTACGGGTGCAGACGGGCGCCGGTGGTGCCGTTGGCCAAGGTGCGCTGCGGCTGAGCGGGCGTCGGATGCGGGCGGTCGGCGCCCAGGAGGGCGAGCGCCGCCTCGGGGCCGTCGTCCCGACGGGCGCCCGCGATCTCGTCCAGGTCCCAGGCCATGGAACCGACGACGGTACGACGGGTGCCGCGCACCTGAACCGTGCCGCGCACCAGGAGCAGCCCGCTGTGGAAGACGGTGTACGCGCAGGCCGGATGGGAGTCCTCGAAGAAGGCGAGGTCGACCAGGCCCGAGCCGTCCTCCAGGGTGACGAAGATGATCCGCTTGCCGCTCGCGATCGGCGGGGTCTGCGTCGAGGCACGCACCCCGGCGACCAACACCTGTCGGCCCGCGCGCAGTTCGGCCAGATGGGCCGCGTCCGTCGCGCCGATCTCGCGCAGCAGCCGGTGGTGATGCTCCATCAGATGCCGAGAGACGTCGATGCCGAGCGTGCCCAACTCGGCGCTCAGCGCCTCGCGTCCGGTCATCTCCGGCAACCCGCTCGGCTCCGCTCCCCCAACAGCACCCGTATCCATGGGCAGTTGACCGGCCCCCGCAGTCCGGTTGCGGGACTGCCGGTGCAACTCGGCGATCTGGAGCAGGAGATCACGCCGGGTGAGACGGCCGTCGTGCAGACAGGTCAACGCGCCGATCTCAGCGAGACGTTCGGCGACCGGTCTGCTGGGACGGGCCCGCTGCCAGAAGTCCGACAGCGATCCGTACGGCTGCCCCTCCTCGATCCGCGCGCACTCCTCCTCGCTGATACCGCGCACCCCGGACAGCGCGAGCCGCACGCCCCACTCCTCCTTCTCGGTCATCTCCACGGTGTGCTTCACCCTGGAGCGGTTGATGTCGACGGGCAGGATCGGCACACCGTGCCGGCGGGCGTCGGAGACCAGGACGCGCTTGGGCCACATCCCGGGGTCGTGTTCGAGCAACCCGGCCAGCAGGAACGCCGGATGATGCGCCTTGAGCCACGCGCTCTGCAGGGCCGGTACGGCGAACGCGACCGCGTGGGCGCGGCAGAAGCCGTACGCCCCGAAGGCCTCGACGGTCTTCCAGACCTCGTCCCGGACAGCCGGACTGTAGCCACGCGCGCGTGCCTTCTGGTGGAACCAGTCCTTGATCCGGGGCAGTTGCTCCTTGTCGCCGAGGGCCCGCCGGGTGACCTCCGCGAAGGCCCGCTCGCAGCCGGTCAGTACATGCAGGGTGTCGATGATCTGCTCGTGCCAGATGGTCACGCCGTAGGTGTCGGCGAGCACCGGTTCGAGGTCTTCGTGCGCGTACGACGGTGTGCCGCCGTGGCGGGCCGCGATGTACCGCTCGGGCATGCCCCCGGCGACCGGCCCCGGACGGAAGAGGCTGATGTCGGCGATGACGTCCTGCACGTCACGGGGCTGGAGTCTCGACAAAAGGTCTTGTTGACCAGGCGACTCCAGCTGGAACAGGCCCAGCGTCTGGCTCTCCTGGATGAGCTTGAACGCGAACACGTCGTCGAGCGGCACCTGTTGGGGGTCGTCGAGGTCGATGCGGTTGCCGGTGGCGCGTTCGATCTCGGTGACGGCGTGGGCCATCGCGGACTGCATGCGTACGCCCAGGACGTCGAGTTTGATGTTGCCCAGCGCCTCGATCTCCTCCTTCGCGGCCATGGCCATGGGGTAGTCGCCCTGGGGGGTGGGCTGCACGGGCAACCGGTCCAGGAGGGTCGCGTCGCTGATGACCACGCCGCAGGGGTGCATGGCCATGCCGTGGACCAGGGAGTCGAGGCCTTCGGCGAGTTCCCACAGCGGCCCGTACCGCCCCGTCTCTCTTGCCAGTTGCCGTAGTTCGGGCAGTTCGGCGAGCGCGCTCGTGATGTCGGAGGCGCGCAGGTGCGGGAAGCTCTTGGCGATCCGGTCGACGTCGGCCGGGGCGATCCCCAGCGCGAGGCCGGTGTCGCGCAGCGCCCTGCGCGCGCGGTAGGTCTCGGGCATCGCGGTGACCGCCACCCGCTCTTTCCCGAAGCGTTCGAAGATCGTGTCGTAGCACTCCAGGCGGCGGGCGGACTCCACGTCGATGTCGATGTCGGGCAGCGATTCGCGGCGGGTGCTCAGGAAGCGTTCGAACAGCAGGCTGTGGTCGAGCGGGTTGGCGGTGGCGATGTCCAGCGCGTGGCAGACCAGCGAGCCGGCGCCGGAACCGCGGGCGGCGACCCGGATGCCCTTGGCCCGGATGTCGGCGACGACCTGTCCGACGGCGAGGAAGTACGCGTCGTAGTTCCAGTGGGAAATCACCTTGAGCTCTTCGTCCAGCCGGTCGAGTGCCGCCCGGTCGCGGTCGAGGCCGCGTCGGGCCAGGCCCTCCTCGGACCTCAGGCGGAGCAGCCCGGCCGCGCCGCCCGTCTCCGGTCCGGCGCCGAAGAGCGACGGTTCCGGGAAGTGCGGGGTGCCGAGGCCGAGGTCGGCCGCCGGGTCGACGGCGCATCCGTCCGCCGTGTTCGCGGTGTCCGCCAGCAGCCGGCGGGCCCGGCGGGCGTCCGCTCCCGCGCACTCGGCGATCATCCGTGCCACGACCGTCATCTCCCTCTCGTCCTTGAGCCAGCGCTGCCCGCTGTCCAGCCGGCGCCGGTCGATCGGGCGCAGCAGACGTGCCGCGTCCAGGACGTCGGCGAGGCGGTGCTGGTCGGGGTCGGCGTAGCGGACGGCGTTGGAGAGCACGGCGGTGGTGCGGGTGCGGTCGGCCAGGGCGAGGGTGCGGGCGGCCAGACGGAGGGAGCCCGGAGCAGTGCCGAAACGATTCTGCGCTACGGCCTCCAACCGGACCCCCCGCCCGAAGATCTCCCGCCAGGGCGCCAGCAGCTTCATCGCGACGTCCTCCCGGCCCACCGACAGCGCCCGCACCGGCTCCGAGAGCGGCCCGAGCAGGACGGTCAGTCCGGGGCCGCCGTACTCGCGCAGCGCCTCCCACGGCACCACCGGCGCCGTACCGGACAGGGCACCCTCGTGCGCCGCCGAGGTGATGCGGCACAGCCGTGCCCAGCCCGCCCGGTCCTGGGCGAGCAGCACGAACCGCAGCGGCGGCTCGACCACGTGCGCGCCGCCGCGGGCGGGGGTGCGCGGGCGCTGTGCGGGCGGCGGGGGCGCCAGGGCCTCCACCGCCAGATCGATGCCGAAGACCGGCCGGACCCCCTCCTTCTCGCACGCCTGCGCGAAGCGGACGGCGCCGGTGACCGTGTCCCGGTCGGTGAGCGCGAGCGCCGTCACGCCCCGTTCCGCCGCCCGCCGGGCGAGCTGCTCGGGGTGGGATGCGCCGTAGCGGGCGGAGTAACCGGACGCGACGTGCAGATGGGCGAAGCCCGTCATGCCGCACCTCCATCACTCCACCCCTTTTCGGCCATCCGCCCGATATATTCATCGTACGCTCGTTCGATTACTCTAGCCTCATCAGCCCCCATCAGCCCCGGTCAGCGACCCACATTCGAACACACCAGCGATTCCTTGGGGAGGTGTGCGATGTCCGAAACAGACACCACTCCGTCAGCTCCCCACCTGGGCCGAGCAGTTGGGAAGAAAACTTTTCCGAACACATGCACGACACCCGTTCGGCCTCTTCCCGCCTGCGCGAACACCCGGCCACCGAGACCGTGGGGACATGACAGAGCCCCCCGGTGCCGGTACGTCCCGTACGTCCTTCCTCGGGGAGGTGAAGGACGCGGTCAGCCTGCGGGCCACTCTGCTCGTCATCGGTGTGGTCGCTCTTCAGTTGCTCTTCATCGCCTCCTACGTAGGCGCGCTTCACCATCCGAAGCCCAGGGATGTGGCTTTCGGGGTCGTCGCTCCCCAGGTCACCGCCGAGCAGACGGTGGCCCGGCTGAAGCGGTTGCCCGGCTCACCACTCGCCCCGCGCGCGGTGTCCGACGCGGCGACCGCGCGGAGGCAGATCCTGGACCGGGACATCGACGGCGCCCTCGTCATCGACCCGCGCGGGACCACGGACACGCTCCTGGTCGCCACCGGCGGCGGCACCGTCCTCGCGACCACCCTGGAGACCATCACCGCCACCCTGGAGAGGACCGAGCAGCGCGCGGTCCGGACGGTGGACGTGGCACCGACCTCGTCCCAGGACTTCGACGGGCTGTCGTCGTTCTACCTGGTCGTCGGCTGGTGTGTCGGCGGCTATCTGTGCGCCTCGATCCTGGCGATCAGCACCGGCGCCCGGCCCGCCAACCCGCGCCGCGCGGTGATCCGGCTGATCGTGATGGCGCTGGTCGCGATCGTCGGCGGTCTCGGCGGCGCGGTGATCGTCGGGCCGGTCCTGGGAGCGCTGCCGGGCAGTGTGATGGCGTTCTGGGGACTCGGCGCGCTGATCACGTTCGCCGTGGGAGCGGCGACTCTCGGGCTACAGGGGGTCTTCGGGGTCGTGGGCATCGGTCTTGCGATCCTGCTGGTGGTGATCGCGGGCAACCCGAGCGCGGGCGGCGCCTTCCCGCTGCCGCTGCTGCCGCCGTTCTGGAACGCGATCGGGCCCGCGCTGCCACCGGGCGCCGGGACCTGGGTGGCGCGCTCGATCGCCTACTTCAAGGGCAACGCCGTGACCGGCCCGCTGCTCGTCCTCTCGGCCTGGGCGCTCGCCGGGATCGTGGTCACCCTGCTGGCGGCGACGCTGCGGCGGAAGCACGAGGACCTCCTGGGCCGACCGGGACTGTCAGACCCGTCTGCAACCCTGGACGCATGATCAGCACCCTCGCCGTCGAGAACTACCGCTCACTGCGCCGCCTGATCGTCCCGCTGACGCGACTGAACGTGATCACGGGGGCGAACGGCACGGGCAAGTCGAGCCTCTACCGCTCGCTGCGCCTGCTCGCCGCGTCCGCGCGTGGCGGCGCCGTCGCCGCGCTCGCGCAGGAGGGCGGGCTGCCGTCGGTCCTGTGGGCGGGCCCGGAGAAGATCGGCCGCGCGGTGCGCGAGGGCAGACATCCCGTGCAGGGCACGGTCCGCTCGGGCCCGGTCAGTCTGCAACTGGGCTTCGCGGGCGACGAGTTCGGGTACGCGATCGACTTCGGGCACCCCAGCCCGTCCCCGGGGACCGACCGCGTGGCGTCCATGTTCAACCTCGACCCGGAGATCAAACGCGAGTCCATCTGGAGCGGCCCCGTCCTGCGCCCGGCCTCGGTGCTCTCCGATCGCGCGGGAGCCGCCGTCAAGTTGCGTGGCGCGGGCGGCGGTTGGTCCCGCGCCCACGGCACCCTGCGCCCGTACGACAGCATGCTCGGCGAACTGGCCGACCCTCAGCACGCACCCGACGTCCTGGCGGTACGGGAGTTCATCAGGTCCTGGCGGTTCTACGACCATGTCCGCACCGACGCGGACGCGCCGGCCCGGGCCGCCCAGATCGGCACGCGCACGCCCGTGCTCAGCGGTGACGGCTCCGACCTGGCCGCCGCCCTGCAGACGATCCGCGAGGTCGGTGACGCCGAGGCGCTCGACGCGGCCGTGGACGCGGCCTTCCCCGGCAGCCAGGTCCACATCGCCGACCTCGGCGGGCGTTTCCAGCTCGCCCTGCGCCAGCACGGGTTGCTGCGCGCGCTCACCGCCGCCGAGCTGTCGGACGGCACGCTGCGCTATCTCCTGTGGGCGGCGGCCCTGTTGACGCCCCGGCCACCGTCGCTGCTCGTGCTGAACGAGCCGGAGACGAGCCTCCACCCGGACCTCATCCCGCCGCTCGCCGATCTGATCCTCACCGCTACCAAGGACACCCAGATCGTCGTGGTCACCCACGCCCGACCGCTCGCGGACGCCCTCCGGAAGGGCGCGATACGGCACCGTCTCGACGTCAACTCCATAGAGCTGGTGAAGGAGTTCGGGCAGACGACGGTGGCGGAGCGCGAGGGCCCGCTCGACGAACCGCTGTGGTACTGGCCCACGCGCTGAGCCCGCCGCACGGACGCGGACAGAGCACGTACGCGAAGGTCCCGCCCCCTCCGCGCGCGGGGGCGGGACCTCACCGTCGTACAGCTACTGCTCAGCCGATCTGCGCGCCGAACGTCGACAGCGCCTCGGTGACCGGCTGGAAGAAGGTCTCGCCGCCCGAGGTGCAGTCGCCGCTGCCGCCGGAGGTGAGGCCGATCGCCGCGTCGCCGTCGAACAGCGAGCCGCCGCTGTCACCGGGCTCGGCGCAGACGTCGGTCTGGATGAGGCCGTTGACGATGTCGCCGTTGCCGTAGTTCACGGTGGCGTCCAGGCCGGTGACCGTGCCGGTGTGCACCTGGGTCGTCGAGCCGCTGCGGGTCACCTTCTCGCCGACCGTGGCGGCAGCGGCGTGGGTGATGGCCTGCGAGGAGCCGTTGTAGAGGTCGACCGCGCTCGGGTGGGCGACGTCCGAGGTGTACTTGACCAGGCCGAAGTCGTTGTCCGGGAAGCTGGACTGCTCGTTCGTGCCGATCTCGTTGCCGCTGGAGTCGGACCAGGTGGAGATGGCCTCGGTGCAGTGCCCGGCGGTGATGAAGTACGGCGCGCCGCCCTTGACCACGTTGAAACCGAGCGAACAGCGCCCGCCCGAGCCGGAGATGGCGTCGCCGCCCGCGATGAAGGGCTTGAACTCCCCCTTGGTGCGCTGGAGTTCGGCCTTGCTGCCGAGCCCGTCGACGACCTTGGTGAGCTTGGTCCACTCGGCGTCGGAGACCGTGCGGTCGGCGGTGACGACGACCTTGTTGGTGGTGGGGTCGGTCGCCCACGAGGTGCCGGGGATCGTCGCGTCCTGCTTGAGGGTCGTACGGGCGCTCGTCAGCTCGGCGAGGGAGTTCTCGACGATTCTCGCCTGGGCGCCGGCCGCCTCGACGGTGTCGGCGGCGGTCTTGTCGAGCACGTTGACCACGAGGCTCTTGGTCTTCGCGTCGTAGAACGTGCCGGCCGCGTCGGTGCCGAGGTTCTTGCCGAGCGTCGAGGCGAGCTTTCCGGCCGCGAGGGCCGAGAGGGTGTGGGGTGCGGCCGCCCGCGTGGTCTCGCTGGCGTTCGCACTCTGCAAGGTGACTCCCGCGACGACCAGTGCGGCTATGCCCGCGCCTGCCACGGCCACCCGCCGCCTGGGTATGCGTCGGTGCTTCAACTCGTGTCCTCCTGTGGGGGGTCGGCCCGCCAGGTTATGGGGACCCGACCGGCCGAAAGGTAGGTTGACGAGCGCCTACTCTTCCTAATCGCACAGGGAGCGCACAAGGTCGACTTCAGGTCGTGCGCGGAACGCGGTTGCACGCCCCCCTCACTTTGACTGTCCACGGTCATCCCAGGCCATTCGCACTGCAAACACTGCGTGCGAGTAACACCCATCAGCCGGTGAGGTCTAGTCCTGTCTTGAAATCGACCCGTCAGACTCCGGATCCGGCTGAGGCTCGGCGGGCGGAAGTTGCTCGTGCACCGGTTGCGGTGTCACAGGGGCAACCGGCGTCACGGGTGCCGCGGGCACTGGGGGCGCGGCAGGAGCGGCCGGGGCAGCCGGAGCCGGGGCCGCTCGCTCCAGGAACCGCAGCAGTTCGACCGGGAACGGCAGCACCAGCGTCGAGTTCTTCTCGGCAGCGACCGCCACCACCGTTTGCAGCAGCCGGAGTTGGAGCGCAGCGGGCTGCTCGGACATCTGCTCGGCGGCCTCGGCGAGTTTCTTGGATGCCTGCAACTCGGCGTCCGCGTTGATGATCCGGGCCCGCCGCTCACGGTCGGCCTCGGCCTGGCGGGCCATCGACCGCTTCATCGTCTCCGGCAGCGACACGTCCTTGATCTCGACCCGGTCGATCTGCACGCCCCAGCCGATGGAGGGGCTGTCGATCATCAACTCCAGGCCCTGGTTGAGCTTTTCGCGGTTGGAGAGCAGATCGTCGAGGTCGCTCTTGCCGATGATCGACCGCAGCGAGGTCTGCGCCATCTGCGAGACGGCGAACCGGTAGTCCTCGACCTGCACCAGCGCGTCCGCCGCGTCGACGACCTTGAAATAGACGACCGCGTCCACCCGGACCGTCACGTTGTCGCGGGTGATGCCCTCCTGCGCGGGCACGGGCATCGTCACGATCTGCATGTTGACCTTGCGGAGCTTGTCCACGAACGGGACGACCATCGTGAAGCCGGCCCCGCGCACCTCGGGCCGCAGCCTGCCGAGCCGGAACACCACGCCCCGCTCGTACTGTTTGACGACCCGCGCGGCCGCCATCACGTACACCACTCCGACGGACGCGAGCGTCACTCCCGCCGTCACCAGCTCCTCGACCATCACGGCCCCCCAGGGTCCGACGTGGCGCATCAGGTGCCTTCTCCGATACCCACGACGGTAACTCCGTGTGCCGCACAAGAGCGAGCCCCCGCACGCCAGTTGCGTACGGGGACTCACCCGCTGCCGGCTGCAGCCCGGAGCGGAGGACGTTCAGGCGGGCGTCAGCCGACGCTCACGCCGTAGTAGCTCAGCGCCTCGGTGACCGGCTGGAAGAAGGTCGTGCCGCCGGAGGTGCAGTTGCCGCTGCCGCCCGAGGTCAGACCGTAGGCCACGGTGCCGCCGTAGAGCGGACCGCCGCTGTCGCCGCCCTCGGCGCAGACCGTGGTCTGGATCATGCCGTAGACGATGTCGCCGCTGCCGTAGTTGACGGTGGCGTTCAGGGCGGTGACCCGGCCGCTGTGCGTGCCGGTGGTGGAGCCGCGCCGGTAGACGGTGGTGCCCACGCTCGGCGTGGCCGCGCTGGAGATGGTCTGGCTGCCGACCGCGCTCGGGTGGGCGATCGAGGTGTTGGTGTACTTGACCAGCGCGAAGTCGTTGGTCGGGAAGCTGTAGCCGACGTTCGTGCCCAGCACCGTGGTGTGCCCCGAGTTGGAGTACCAGGTCGAGGCGACCTCGCCGCAGTGGCCGGCGGTCAGGAAGTAGTACGTGCTCCCGCTGTGCACGTTGAAGCCGAGCGAGCAGCGGTACGCGCCGCCGTAGATGGCGTCGCCACCGGTGATCAGCTTCTTGAACTGACCGGCTGTGTGCTTGATGGTGATCGCGTCGGCGGTGCTGCCCGCCTGCGACTTGATCTTCGCGATCTCGGCCTGGGAGACCGTGCTGTCGACGGTGACGACGACACGGTTCGTCGTGCTGTCGACCGCCCAGGCGGTGCCCGGGACATCGGCCTTGAGTACGGACGAGTTGGCCGCGGAGAGCTGGGTGGCGCTGAACGTGTGGGCGTCGCTGGCGCTCGCGGTGGGGACGGCGAACGCGGCAGCGGCGACGAATCCGGTGGCCACGGCGATCAGCCTGGTCCGTCTCGCGATTCCGCTGCGTGGGGTGGTGCGCTTGATCCTCACGTTTCGTTCCCTCCTAGGGGAATTCGGGGGCCCGCGTGGGGTCGGGGCCCGTGAGGCGCAGTCGGGGTCGGGCGTCCGGTTTCCGAACACGCCGTGCTCCTGACAAGCGCTGTGGGGGGAGTATTCGGCCGCCCGGCCGATGGGCGCAAGGGCGCCTTTCGGCCGTACGACCTTCAACTGGCCCACGGTCTACGCGAGTTGATCACCCGGACGCAGTGGGCCGAAACACAGCCCGTCGCAGGTCAACGCCCCGTCTGCCGAAGGATGCGCTCCCCCGCCTCGACCGCGAGGCCCAGCGTATTCCCGGGCGGCGGGAAAGGGCAGATGAAATGGTCGGCGAACGCGCACGGCGGGAGCACGGCCCGGTTGAAGTCGACCGTCGTGCGCCCCTCCGCGTCGGGCGCCGCCGGGTACAGGAACCGGAACCGGTAACTGCCGTCCCCGCTCGTGGAGTCGGCGAACACCGCCCACAACGTGCCGTCGTCCTGCACCGCCACCTGCAAGGTCACCTCCAACCCGTCGAGCCGGAACGCGAGTTCACCAGCGAGCCCGAGCCCGCGTTCGACACCGTCCGCCGTGCCGACGCGCACGGTGCGCCGCGCGTCGTACGGCATGAAGCGCCCCGGCACCGACCAGCGCGGCTGGTACGGCGTGACCTCGACGCCCCGGAACGCGCGCCGCGCCGCCGCGTCGGGGTCGTAGTCGCGCACACCCCAGACGCCCTCGCGGACGACGACGACCAGTCGGCGCTCACCGAGGCCGACGCGGGCCGCGCTCACCGGGCCGGTGTCCGCGCCGAGATGGATCTCGCCGGTGAAGGGTTTCCCGTCGACGGTCAGTCCGTCGGCCGCCGTCGCGGTGAGGACCACCGGGCCGGCATCGGCGTCGACGTCACCGTCGAGGACCCATGCGCCGGAGATGTCCGGAAGGCGACCGTCCGGGTGGTCCTCCAGCCAGTGCGTGCCGGTGAGGGCAAGGGGCCCGTAGGGGGCCGACACGCTCTCCATCCGCTGCTCGTGCCACTGTCTCCACTCGTCGGCCGCGTCCGTGGTCATGCCGTCAGCTCCATCGTCGTGCGCTCAGTCCTGTCGTCGCGTGGTCACCCCTTCCCTGCCGGGTCGGGGAGCCCGAGATGTGAGCGCAGGGTCGTGCCCCGGTATTCCGTGCGGAACGCACCACGTTCCTGGAGCAGCGGCACCACCCGGTCCACGAACTCGTCGAGGCCGCCGGGGGTGAGATGCGGCACGAGGACGAAGCCGTCGGCGGCGTCCTGTCGTACGAAGGTCTCCAGCTCGGCGGCGACCGCCTCCGGGGTGCCGATGAAGGACTGCCGGCCGCTCGCCTCGATCACGGTCTGCCGGATGGACAGCCCCTTCTCGCGGGAGAGCGCCCGCCACTTTTCGGCCATCGCGACGGTGTCGCCGCGCCGGGTCCGCCCCTGGGTGATCGACGATTCCGGCACCGGGTCGGAGTCGGGGAACGGGCCGTCGGGGTCGTAGGCGGAGAGGTCCGTGCCCCAGATCTGTTCCAGGGCGAGGATCGCGTTCTGCGGGGAGACCTGCTGCCGCCGGATCTCGGCGGCCCGCTCCTGCGCCTCGGCCGCCGTGTCGCCGAGGACGACGCTGACGCCGGGCATGATCTTGAGATCGTCCGCGCTACGGCCGTACTTGGCGAGGCGTCCCTTCACGTCGGCGTAGAAGGCACGGCCGTCCTCCAGCGTGCCGTGCCTGGCGAGGATGACGTCGGCGGTCCGCGCCGCGAACTCCCGTCCCTCCCCCGAGTCCCCGGCCTGGATGACGACCGGGTGCCCCTGGGGTGAGCGCGGCACGGTGAACTCGCCCGCGATGTCGAAGTGTTGGCCCCGGTGGGCGAAGGGGCGGGAGAGTCCGTCGGGGGTCCAGGAGTCCCACAACTCCCTTGCCACATCGACGAATTCGGCTGCGCGCGTGTAGCGGTCCGCTCGGTCGAGGTATCCCCCGCGCCGGAAGTTCTCGCCGGTGAGGGCGTCGGACGAGGTCACCGCGTTCCACGCGGCGCGGCCTGCGCTGAGGTGGTCCAACGTGGCGAGTCTGCGGGCGAGTTCGTACGGCTCGTTGAAGGTCGCGTCGACCGTGGCGGCCAGTCCGATGCGGTGGGTGACAGCGGCGAGCGCGTTGAGGACCGTGAGGGGCTCGGGGCGGCCGACGACGTCCAAGTCGTGGATACGGCCCTTGTGTTCGCGCAGTCGCAGCCCCTCGGCGAGGAAGAAGAAGTCGAAGAGACCGCGTTCGGCGGTGCGGGCGAGATGCTCGAAGGAGGAGAAGGCGATCTGGGACCTCGACCGCGGATCGGCCCACACGGTGGTGCTGTTGGCGCCGGGGAAGTGCGCGGCCAGATGGATCTGCCGGCGAGAAGGCCTCCGTACGGTCATGACGCTCCCCCGGTCACGGCGTACCGGTTGGCGGGCCGGGCCAGGCCCAGATGCTCCCTGAGGGTGCTGCCCGGGTAGAACGTGCGGAACAGGCCCCGGTGTTGGAGCAGCGCGACCGTGCCGTTGACGAGCCGTTCCAGGTCGCGGCGGGGTTCGACGGGCGTGAGGTGGAAGCCGTCGACGGTACGGTCGCCGTGCCAGCCGGCGATCAGCTCCGCGAGGTCGACCGGGCCGCCCCGGTACAGCGGACCGTGCGCGGTCTGCCGGGGGCCGCCCCCGCCGTGGCCCGGCTCGGCCGCGTGCTCGCCGTCGCCGAGGTCGACGACGAGGCTCACCAGGACCCGCAGGGTGTCGGGATCGCGGCCGAACTTCTCGGCGGACGCCCGCAGTTCGGCCCGTACGGACCCGGCCTGCGCGGAACTCGCCGCGCGGACGAGGGCCACATCGGCGTACCGGGCGGCCGTCCGCCGGGCCTGGCCCTCGGTGGCGTCGACGACGCGGACCGGGTGGCCCTGCGGTGGTCTGGGCACGGTGGAGGGGCCCTTGACGGCGAATTCGGAGCCCTGGAAGTCGACGTGGTGCAGCTTGTCCCGGTCGACGAAGCGGCCGGTGGCCGTGTCCCGTATCTCGGCGTCGTCCTCCCAGCTGTCCCACAACTGGGCGGCCACCTCGGCGACTTCACCGGCTTCCGCCCACAACGCGTCGGCGGGCGCGGCGTGCCGGCGGCCGAAGAGGCGGGCCTCGCCTTCGGTGGTCGACACGTCGAGCCGCCAGCCGGCCCGGCCCCGGCTGACCCAGTCGAGGGTCGCGACCGCGGCCTGCACCTGGAAGGGCTCGGTGTGGGTGACGGTTACGGTCGGCACCAGACCGATCCGGCTGGTCGCCGGGGCGACGCGGGACAGGACGGCGAGGGCGTCGGGTCCGGGGCGCGCGAAGGTGTCGTCGAGCGTCACGAAGTCGAGGCCGCCGCTCTCTGCGAGCCGCGCCAACTCGACGTAGGAGTCGGCGTCGTAGGCCGACCGCTGGTCGACGGCGGCGGCCAGATGCAGGCCCCGGCCGTGCGAGGAGGTCATGTGGGGAGTCCCTTTCTGCGCACGTCACAGCACCTTGGACAGGAAGGTCCGGGTGCGTTCGTGCCGGGGTCGGTCGAGTACGTCGGTCGGGGCGCCCTGCTCGACGATCCGGCCGTCGTCCATGAAGACGACGGTGTCGGCGACCTCGCGGGCGAAGCCGATCTCGTGGGTGACGACGATCATCGTGGTGCCCTGATGGGCCAAGTCCTTGATGACGTCGAGGACTTCACCGACCAGCTCGGGGTCGAGCGCGGAGGTCGGTTCGTCGAAGAGCAGCAGTCTCGGCTCCAGGGCGAGCGCGCGGGCGATGGCGACCCGCTGCTGCTGCCCGCCGGAGAGCTGCCTGGGGTAGGCGTCGGCCTTGTCGGCGAGCCCCACCCGGTCGAGGAGCCGGCGCGCGCTCTCAACTGCCTCTCGGCGGGGGCGCTTCAGCGCGGAGACCGGTGCCTCGATGATGTTGTCCAGCACGGTGAGGTGCGGGAAGAGGTTGAAGTTCTGGAACACGAACCCGATCCGGGTGCGCTGCTTCAGCACCTCGCGCTCACGCAGTTCGTACAGCTTGTCGCCGGAGCGCCGGTAGCCGACGAGCGTGCCGTCGACGCTGATCGTGCCCTGGTCGACCTTCTCCAGGTGGTTGATGGTGCGCAGCAGCGTCGACTTGCCGGACCCGGACGGGCCGAGGATCACGGTGACTTCGCCCGCGCGAACCGCGAGGTCGATGCCCTTGAGCACGTCGAGCGACCCGAAACTCTTGTGGACGGACCTGATGTCGACCATGACGGTCATGGTGTGAATCCCTTGTACTGGCAGCGGAGTTGGCGGTCGAGGGCTACGCAGAGGCCCGACACGCGAGGTCCCGCAGGAACGCCAGCACGGCCCGCGCGGTGGCGTCGTTCTGTCGGAAGGCCGGCCCGCCGGTGCGCGGCCGGGTGAAGGCGCCGGGCGTCCGTACGTCGGTGTAGGGCCCTAGCGCGAACCGCCGGGGATGCGGCTGCCCGTCCCGGCCGAGGATCCGCCCGTCGGTGCGGTCCACCCGCAGCAGCCCTTCGGGACTCTCCACCACGGCCCCGTCGGTGTGCAGTTCACGCAGCAGCGGATCGACGGACCGCCCGACCGTGGGCTCCGGGAGCCGCGCCTCGACCAGCGCCCGCGCCTCGATCGTCACACCCGGCACGGTCGCGCTCGACGCCCGGAACACCCCGTCCTCGGCCGCTACGGCCATGTCGGCGCCGACGAACCGCACGACGCCGGCCCGGGACAGCGCGAGCAGTTGGCGCAGCCGGGGTCCGGGCGGCCCGGAGGCGAGATAGCTGAAGAAGCCGTGCCACCAGGGCCCGACGTCACCGAGCCGGATCAACTGCCCGTAGACGGAGAGCAGTCCGAGGAAGACCGCCAAGTCGGGGCTGTTGGAGGGATCATGACGGCGGCTCAGATCCCCTTCCACATAGGCCCGTAGCCCCTCCTGGAACTCCTCGTGCGACGCGTACCGCACCCCCTCCAGCGGGTGGTCGAGTGCCGCGAGATCGAGCCGGTCGGCGGGGTCGGGCACCGCGGACGCCACGAGGGCCTCGCGGTCCGCCGCCTCCCCGGCCGCGTACTTCTCCTCGAAGTCGGTCCAGGCGATGCTCGTCCGCTCGGGGTGCACACCGAACAGCCGGTGGTAGTGCGCGAACCCCAACTCCTTCTCGATCAGCGGCCATACGTCCCGCCGGAAGTCGAACCCCTCCGGCTGCGCAAGTATCGCGTCGACCTCGGCGGGCCCGAAGAACCGTGGCAGCGGCGGCCGTTCACCGCTCCACTCGTAACCGATCTTCGAGTGGTACGGCACTCCGCGCCGCGACCCGACGTACAGCACCGGCTCCTGCCCCGAGGGGACGTAGGTGTCGCCGTCGTAGCGTCCGCCCCTCCCCTCCGTGAGCAGCACCATCAGGTCGACGAAGGCGAGGCCGAAGCCGCGGACGAGGACGGGTTCGCCGGGGGCGAGGGCGGACAGGTCGCTGTCGGCGGTGAAGTCGGGCGGCAGATGGACCAGGTCGTGGGCACGGGCGTACGCCGCCAACTCCCGCTGGTCCTCGTCCAGTTCGGCGTCGAGGTGGCCGAGGGCGAGGACGACGAGGTCGGCGATGAGCGGGCTCGGGCCGCCCTCCAGCCAGACCTGCTGGCGTCCGTCGCGCGGACCGCTGATCCTGAGGGCCCGTCGCGGGTGGTGGTGGACGGTGACACCCGGCGGGAGCGCGGCCACGGCCTCCTCGTGCACCCAGCGCAGGTAGGAGCCCTGGAGCTGGCGGTCGGCGAAGGTGCTGCCCTCGATGGCGGCCCATTCGTGCAGCGTGGGGCCGGGGCGTACCGGCCCCTCCATGACCACCGTCTCGTCGGTGAACATGGTGACGTCCTCGGCGTGCGAGTTCATCCACAGCAGCGGCGACTGGGCGGCGCGCCAGATGCGTCCGGCGCCCGGCGGATGGGGGTCGACGAGATGGATGTCGAGACCCTCGGGACCCTCGGGACCTTCAGCGCCTTCGGCGCCCGAACTGTCGTACAGCTCGGCCGCGTTGGCGGCGATGCGCTCGATGAGACCGGTCCCCCGCGGCCCGGCCCCGACGATGACAAGTGTCCGCCTGTCCGCGCTCATCGGGTGCGCTCCGAACCGCGCGCGTAGTGCTTCTCGACGTAGTACTGGCCGACGCTGAGCACCGAGGTGACGACGGTGTACCAGATGGTGGCGACCATCAGCAGCGGGATCACCTGGTAGGTGCGGTGATAGACCAACTGCACGGAGAACAGCAGGTCTTGGACAGCGATGACGCTGACGATCGAGGTGCCCTTGAGGGTGCCGATGAGCATGTTCCCGGCAGGCGGCACGATGGAGCGCATCGCCTGCGGCAGCACGATCCGCCACCAGCGGCGCCACCGGCTCAGCCCGAGCGCCTGCGCGGCCTCGACCTGGCCGCGGTCGACGGAGAGGATGCCGCCCCGGACGACCTCGGCGGCGTAGGCGGCCTCGTGCAGGGTGAGTCCGATGATCGCGACCGCGATCGGAGTGAACAGATTGACGGTCTTCACGCCGAGCAACTGCGGGTACAGCGCGCCGATGTTGAACCACAGCAGCAGCTGCACCAGGATCGGGATGGACCGGAACAGCCAGACGTAGCCCCAACTGACGCCGCGCAGCACGGGGTTGGCGGACAGCCGGGCCGCCGCGAGCAGCGCGCCGAGGACGAAGCCGAGCACCATCACCACGGCCGTCAGCCACAGCGTGAGCCACAGGCCGCGCAGTACGGAGTCCGAGGTGAAGTAGTCGCCGACCACGCCCCACTGGAACGCCTGGTTGCGGACGACGGAGGTGACGGCGAGCCCGAGCAGGACCAGTACGGCGACGGCGGCCGTCCACTGGCCGAGCCGGCGCTGCGGGACGATCCGCGGGGAGTCGGCCGACTCGGGTATATCCGGTGCGGCGGCTGACTTGGCGAGGGTGTCGGAAGACATGGGAAGACAACTCCGTGACGTAGGTCGAACACGGGGGGGTGCCTTCACACAGGGCGCCTTTCGGCGTCGTACGGCCGAGCCCCTCAGCAGGGCCGTGCACCGAGGGTACGGCGCCGTTTCCCCTCGCTGTCAAGGCTGTCCATACTGTGAGCGGTACGTCTCAAGTCGGTTGACGCCCAACCGGATGCCTGTTCCACTTACTCCATGCATCCACAGCAGTGGCTGGTCAAGCGCTCCCACATCGACTTCGGTCGAGTGTGGTCTTCCTCCTGTTGAGCTGACCCACTGCACGCCCTGATCCCCGGTTCTCCCGCCTGATCGGGCGCTTCTCGCGTTCTCCCCCGCACCTCCTCCGTCGCCTTCACACGCGCACCCCTCACCCTCCCCTCGGGTTCTGCTCACTCTTGCTCTCAGGAGACCGCACACGATGCGTACGCCCACGCGCACCCGTTATCGGCATTTCGCACCCTTTGCCCTGATCACCTCGGCGGCCCTGCTGCTCACGGCCTGCGGTTCCGGCTCGGACGACGCGAGCGGCACCACGGCGAACGCGGCGGCGGCCAAGGCCGACAAGATCCCCACCACGGACGTCGTCTCGGCCATCCCGAAGGACGCGGCGGCGGCCAAGCTGCTCCCGTCCGGCACCACGAGCCTGACCGTGGCGGTGGCCGTCGGCGGCACACCACCCGGCACCACCTACCTCGACGACGGCAAGACGCTGACCGGCCAGGACGTCGACTTCGCGGACGCCGTGGCGAAGGTTCTCGGCATCAGACTCAAGACGGAACAGGCGAGTTTCGAGGCGATCCTGCCCGCCCTCGACAGCGGCAAGTACGACTTCGGCGCCAGCAACTTCGGCGTGACCGACGAACGCCGCAAGACGATCGACTTCGTCACCTACATCAACGACGGCCAGGGCTTCGCCACCCGCAAGGACAGCAAGCTCGCCAAGGTCACCGACCTCAAGCAGCTCTGCGGCCTGAACGTCGCGACCGGCGCGGGCACCACCTTCGAGGCCACGCTTGAGGAGAACAAGAAGGTCTGCACGGACGCCGGCAAGAAGGCGTACAACGTGCAGACCTACAGCGAGTCCGGCGCGATCTGGTCATCCCTCCAACAGGGCCGCAGCGACGTCGTGATGTCCACGATCAACGGCCTCCGCTACGCCGTCGCCCAGCAGACCGGCATCAAGTTCCTCAACGAGTTCCACCGCCTGGACGTCGGCTTCGCCTTCAAGAAGGGCACGAAGCTGGCGCCCGCCTTCCAGGCCGCGGTGAACAAGCTCATCGCTGACGGCACGTACGACAAGATCCTCAAAAAGTGGGGAACGACGGGCTCGGCGATAGCGAAGTCGCAGGTGTCCCCACCGGAACTGAAGAACTAAGCAGGGCCGGAGGGGGCCCGGTTCGCGGATCGGCCCCCCTCCTCCCGCCTATCGCGACAGGGCGGCCGTACGACGACGTGGTGTGGCCCGGACCCCGATCACCCGGTCCATCAACGCCCCCAACACGTCCCGTACGGACCCCCGCTCACGCGCGTCGCACTCCAGCACAGGCACGTCCGCGCCCAGCCCCAGCGCCTCCCGCACCTCGTCCACGTCGAACCGCTCCGCCCCGTCGAACCGGTTCACCGCGAGGACGAACGGCGCGCCCTGCGACTCGAAGTAGTCGACCGCGGGGAAGCAGTCCTCGATCCGCCGGGTGTCCACGAGGACCACCGTGCCGAGTGCGCCCTCCACCAAGTCGTCCCAGAGGAAGGAGAACCGGTCCTGCCCGGGTGTGCCGAACAGGTACAGCGCGATCGTCGGGTCGAGCGTGATCCGCCCGAAGTCGAGGGCGACGGTCGTGGTGGTCTTCGCCTCGACGCCCTCCAACGAGTCGACACCGACGGAGACTTGGGTGATCGCCGCCTCCGTGTCGAGGGGTTCGATCTCCGAAATGGCCCCGATGAACGTGGTCTTGCCGACCCCGAGGCCGCCGCTGACCACGATCTTCACGGCCAGCGGCACGATCTTGTCAGAGCGCCCGGACATGGTCCCTGATCCTTTCGAGCATCGGGAGCGGCAGCTCCGCGGGTTGCCGGCAGGCGAGTTGCCCGGCGACGACGAGGTCGGAGATGAGCACCTTGGCCACTCCGAGGGGTACGCCGACGCGGTGCGCCACCTCGGCGACGGTCGTCGGCTGTTCGCACACCGCGACGATGTGGCGCCGCTCGAACGTGAGCGACGGATCCGGCACGCCGACGGCGACGACCAGCGTCTCCAGCCGCAGATCGGCCTGGAGAGGCTCGGACCGGCCGCCGGTGATGATGAACGGCCGGACGAACGTCGCGTCCTCGTCAGGTTCTACGTCCCTGGGCTGTTCACCGTTCACCGTGGCAACGCCTGCCGCAGATCGGCGATGAGCGTCGGGGTGAGCAGATCACCCGCCCGCTCCGCGAGCACCGCCATCTCGTAGCCGACCAGGCCCAGTTCACCGCTGCTGTCGGCGAGGACACCGAGACAGCTGCCGTCCCGGATCGCCGAGACGAGCAGGAAACCGCGCCCCATCTCGATCATGATGAGCTTGACCCCGTCGAAGCTGTACCGCTTGGACGCGCTGCGGGCCAGACTGCTCAACCCCGAGACGATCGCGGCGAGATGGTCGGCCTCGGTCCGCCCGAGCCCGTCCGACACGGCGATCAGCAGCCCGTCGGAGGAGACGGCGACCGCGTCGCGTACGCCGTCGGTGCTCTTGACGAAGTTGGCGAGCAGCCAGTTGAAGGTCTGGGAGTCGTGCGGGGTGTCGACGGTGGTCACTTGGCGGCACCCTCGTTCGTCTCGGCGTTCTTCGCGGCACTCTTCTCGGTCTTCTGCTTCTCCTTCTCGACGCTGATCCCGCCCCGCATGTGGGCGCTGCGCAGGGTGGAGAGCATCCCGGAGACCTGTTCGGGGGTCCGTTCCGGGTTGGGTGGTGTGGTGGGAGCGGGTCGGCCACTCCGGTCGGTCTCACTCACCGCTGCCGCGATACCGCTGCGCTGCGGCCGCTTGACCAGGCCGTTGCGGGTGCGCGCGGCGGACGAACCGCCCTTGGCGGCGACCGGGGCGGCCACCGCTTCGGTCTCCTCGCTCTTCATCTCCTCCGTCTCCGCCTTCCTGGGTGCGGGAACCGCCGGCCCCGTCTCGACCGCCTTCTCCGTCAGCAGCCCCGCGGGGATCAGCACCCGGGCGACCACACCGGCCGCCGGTGCCTCGCCGAGCCGTACCTCGATGCCGCACTTGCGGGCGAGCGCGCCGACCACGAAGTGGCCCAGGAACCGGGTGGGTTCGGCCATGAAGCTGGCGGTGCCGGAGAGCCGTACGTTGGCCTCGGCGAGGGCCTGGTTGTCCATGCCGAAGCCGTGGTCGACGATCGCGACCAGATACCCGGCGCTGGTGCGCCTTCCCTCGATCTCCACATCGGAGTCCGGCGGCGAGAAGCTCAGCGCGTTCTCCACCAACTCGGCCAGCAGATGGGCGATTTCGACGACGATGGAGCCGGTGACGAACGCGGGCTCGATGCGGCGCAGGGTGACCCGGCGGTACTCCTCGACCTCGGACAGCGCGGCGCGCAGCACGTCGTTGACGGCCAGCGGCGTGGACCAGGGGCGGGGGCTGGACTCTCCGGCGAGCACGAGGAGGCTTTCGGCGTTGCGGCGCATACGGGTGGCCAGGTGGTCGAGTTCGAAGAGGTTGGCGAGGGTCGCGGGGTCGGCGTCCTCGTGCTCCAGCTTGTTGATGAAGCTGATCTGACGGCGCACCAGGTTCTGGTTGCGACGCCCCAGGCTGACCAGCGAGTCGGTGGCGTTGCGCCGCAACACGGCCTGCTCGGTGGCGAGTTCGAAGGCGGACCGCTGCACCCGGTCGAACGCGTCGGCCACCTCCCGCACTTCGGCCCCCGCCTTGTCGGCGACGGCGAGCGGAGCGGGCGGCTTCGGCGCCTCCCCGGACGACCCGTCCTGTACGGCGGCCACGGCCTGCGGCAGCCGGCTCCCGGCCACCTCCCGTGCCTGCCGGGCGAGTTCGACGAGCGGCGTGGAGACGGACCGTACGCAGTCGAGGGCCAGCGCGCCGAGCGCGGCGACCGTGGCGAGGGCGAGCAGCAGGAACAGCAGCAGGTCGCGCTGGGCCGAACTCTCCAACTGGGCGGCGCGGTTCTCGACATCGGCGCCGAGGCCGCTCTGTACGTCCCGCATCCCGTTGATGGTGGAGGTCATCGAGTCCCACCAGGCCATGGGCGGGATCGCGCTCGACTTCAGCTTCCCGGTGCCGTGCACCGCCTTGCTCTCGTACGCCAGCGCGCGCTCGGCGTCGGGCGTGGTCAGGGCGGTGTTCAGACGCCGTTCCTGCACGGCGGTGGCCGAACGGGGGAAGGCGTCGAGGGCGGCGAGGCGTCCGGCGCGGATCTCCATGAACCGGCTGTAGTCGTCGCCGCGGAACTTCCCGGCGCGCACGGAGCCGAGCACGATGGCCCGCTCCTCGCCGGTGAACTCCTTGGCGTTGCCGAGGACTTGGAGCGCCTGGTAGGCGTCGCGCAGGTTGCCGTCGTGGACGTCTTCGAGGCCGAGGTCGAGCCGGTCGAGGACGGTGATCGTGGTGGTGAAGTAGTCGAAGGTGTCCTTCACCACGCCGGTGCCGTCGTCGGCGTCCTTGCGGATGCCGGTGAGGCCGTCGAGCCGGCCGAGGGACTCGCGCACCGAACCGGCGGCCGAGTCCTCACGCCCCTTCAGGGCCACGTCCAGCTGCTCGCGCGCGGCGTCGGTCGCCTTGCGCTGCGTGGGCAGCTTGGCGCTGAACTGCTGGACGCCGCCGACGTATCCGGTGGTGAGCCCGCGCTCCTTCTGGAGTTCGTGGACGAGTCCCTGGAGGGTGATTTCCAGGCGGGCGTTGTCGGCGGTCGCGGAAGCGTTGCGATAGGCGGAGATCTGGTCGGCGGCCGCGATACCGAGCAGGGCGAGCAGGACCGCGAGGGCGAGGATCAGAATCCTCAGCAGCCTGGTGCGGATGCTGGTGGTCGCTTTTGTTGTGACGTCCACTGAAGTGCCTTAAGTGGGTGGCGAGTTGATCGGGTTCGATCAGGGTCGATCGGGGATCGGCCCTGGGGCAGAAATGGTTCTGCTCCCGCCCAACGACACTCACGGCACAGCGGTCACCGGATCATGTTTTTGTTTTACCGCCCTGAAACAGGATCATGGCCGACCTCGCGGGTCGGCCATGATCCTCAAGTGGCGTGTATACAACGGTGACGACGGCCCGTCACGGCCAACAGGTCACGGCACTCGGCATATTCAGCAGTCGCAGCACGACAGACATTCACAACATTCGCAGCATTCGCACGCGTCACAGCACGAGCAGTCGCAACTGGAGCAGCACCCCTCGCGCCGCCGCCCCGACCACGGCCCCTCGAACTCGTCGGCGCAGCACACCTTGCAGGTGCAGCAGAGCCCGAGGGCGGCGGCGCACCCGGCCCAGAACCCGCGCCCGTCGGGCCGCGGGGGCTCACCGCCGTAGGGTTTGCCGTCGTGCCGCGGATCGCCCGGCAGGTACGGAGTCCGCGGCGGCCCGAACGCACCCTCCGGTCCGTGCCCGCACGACCGGGTGCCGAAGGCCCGGTCCACCGAGCGCCCCAGTTCGTGGGCGAGCAGCAGATGCGCGAGCCTGCCGTCCGCGCTGTGCTTTTCCGGGGAGACCCCAGACCCCCAGGCGACCTCCCGCAGCGCGAGCCGTATCCCGTGCAGCGCGTCGTCGGCCAGTCGCCGTGCCTCGGTGAGCGGGGTGCCGGTCGCCGTGAGGGGGTTCCAGGCGCCTGACGCGGCGTCGGTCTCCTTGTCCTCCACGGCGTCCAGGAGATGCGCGAGCCGCCCGAAGAGGCGTCCGGCCTCGGCGAGCGGTGCGGCGTTGCCGGGCCGTCCGGCCAGGATCGCGGTGTGCGCGAAGGCGGCCGCGGTGGCGGTCTCGGTCGGTTCGGTGACGGTCAGGATCGGCGTCCCGGGGCCGGCCAGGGACTCGATGCCGAACTGCCGCTCCACGGCGTCGACGAGCACGGCGGCGTCGAACCCGACCGCCGAACCGGTGCGCGCCCCGGCCCGCCCCCAGCTCCCGGCGATCCGCCGCGCGGCCGGCGCCACCGGCCTGCGGGCCAGCAGCCCGTCCCCGTCGGCGACATGGTCACGCACCTTGGCGGAGGCGAGCACCAGCGAGACGGCCGCCGCGAGCCGGGCTCCCTCGCCCTGCGCGACGGACGCGGTCCGCATTCCGCGCAACGGGCAGGGCCCGGCCGTACGACGCCATCCGCCGCCCGCCCGCTCGACCTGAGCCTCCGTCAGGACCGAGAGGAGCAAACCGTCGTAGTTCGTGACAACCCTCGCGAACTGCCCGTGTTCCTCGCGCAGTGCGAGACACAGCCCGCACAAATGCGCCATCCACTGGGTCTTGAGGTTCTCACCGAGTCTGTGACTGCAGGGCCGGACCATTCCGAACACGACAACCCCCCGTGGCGTGAACGACATCTGACTGGGCATCCGGAGACCGATATGGCATCTGACCGGGCGTTGAGCAGCCGCTTCGTATCGACCACCTCGTTCACCCGTACGCACCAGCCGTCACCCGGACGCCGAGAAGAATCATATTTCACTCTCAGTCAGCAGCCTTGTCCAGCAACACCCTTGATACACGGGGGCCCTCGACGTATTGGCTGTGCACCAGTAGCGTCACAAACCCCCCGCGCGGCGTCTATCCACTTGGCGCGCGATCCGCATCATGGATGACCATAGGGATGCGGAAAGCAAGTAAGACCGCTGTGAGAGGAGGCGTCCATGGGATCGGTACGCAAGGCGAGTGCTTGGCTTGGACTCGTTGACGACAACGATGACGAGCGTTACTACGACGACGACTACTCCGAAGGGACCGAGCAGCCCGGAGATGCCTGGGTCACGGATCCGCGGGTGAAGGTGGCGGAGGACGTCGCCGAGGTGAAGGGCCGGCGGATCGGCACGGTCACCCCGGACAGCTTCCGGGACGCCCGCGCGATCGGCGAGCTGTTCCGGGAAGGGGTTCCGGTGATCGTGAACCTCACGGCGATGGAGGCGACCGACGCCAAGCGCGTGGTCGACTTCGCGGCCGGCCTCACCTTCGGCCTGCGCGGCACGATCGAGCGGGTCGCGAACCGTGTCTTCCTGCTGACCCCCGCCAACACGGAGATCGTCAGCGGCGACCCCGCCGTGCGCCGTGAGGACGGTTTCTTCAACCAGAGCTGAGGCAGGGCCGCTTACCGGCCCTGCCTCCCGCAGGGTTGATCAACGTCGATCAGGGGTCTTCGGGTCTTCCTACCGGAAGGCGTCGAGTCCGGTGAGCGCCTTGCCCAGCACGAGCTGGTGCATCTCGACGGTGCCCTCGTACGTGAGCACCGACTCCAGGTTCGTCGCGTGCCGCATCACGGGGTACTCCAGTGAGATCCCGTTGGCACCGAGGATCGTCCGTGCCGTACGACAGATCTCGATGGCCTCTCGTACGTTGTTCAGCTTGCCGAAGCTGACCTGCTCGGGACGCAGGCGCCCGGCGTCCATGCGCCGCCCCAGGTGATGGGCGAGCAGAATCCCCTTGTGCAGTTCGACCGCCATGTCGGCGAGCTTGGCCTGGGTGAGCTGGAAGCCGCCGATGGGCCGCCCGAACTGCTCCCGGGTCTTCGCGTATTCGACGGCGGACTCGAAGGAAGCGCGCGCCGCGCCCATCGCACCCCACACGATTCCGTAACGAGCGTGCGACAGACAGCTGAGCGGACCCTTCAGCCCTACGACCTCCGGCAGCACGGCGTCGGCGGGCAACCGGACGTCGTCGAGGACGAGTTCGCTGGTGACGGATGCGCGGAGTGACCATTTGTGCTTGATCTCGGGCGCGGAGAAGCCGGCGCTCTCGGTGGGTACGACGAACCCGCGGATCCCGTCGTCGCTCTGCGCCCATACGACGGCGACGCCGGCCACCGACCCGTTGGTGATCCACATCTTGCGGCCGTTGAGGACCCAGTCGCCGCCGTCGCGCTTGGCGTAGGTGCGCATCGCTCCGGGGTCGGAACCGTGGTCGGGTTCGGTGAGCCCGAAGCAGCCGATGACGTCGCCGGACGCCATGCGCGGCAACCAGGTCTGCTTCTGCTCCTCGCTCCCGAAGCGGTGGATGGCGTACATGGCGAGGGACCCCTGCACGGAGACGAGCGACCGGATCCCGGAGTCCGCGGCCTCCAACTCCAGGCAGGCGAGCCCGTATTGGACGGCGGAGGCCCCGGCACAGCCGTATCCGCTGAGCGACATCCCGAGCGCCCCGATGCCACCGAGTTCGCGGGCGAGCTCCCTGATCCCGGGCAACTCCCCCTTCTCGTACCACTCCGCGACGTACGGCAACACCCTGTCCGCGGCCCACGCCCGGACGGTGTCCCGGATCGCGAGGTCCTCGGGGTCGAGCAGGTCGTCGATGCCGAGGGGGTCGGCGGGGTCGAAAGGGGGCAACTTCGAGGACGCAGCCATGGCAGAGCCTCCGGCACTTAAAACTATCACCGCTAGTTACAACAACGCCCTGACGTTACGACTCCCGGTGTCACACGTCCAGCGCGTCGCGCCCTACCCAGCCTTTCCCACCAGCCCACCCGTGCGAGGCGCCGACAAGTGACCGTCTGCCTCGGGGGTTGAGCACCGCGGGCGACGGCCGCACCATTCCCCAACCGGCACCCGCCAACGGCGGGACACCCCCACAGGACACGTTCACCTCTCGATTGCCCGTAAACGGGTGGTGCGTGGGTGGGAGGGCGTCCTGGCGTCAGGCGGAGACGCGGGACTCTGCTACTTCCCTCGGGGCAGGGACCGTGGCCAGAGGTGCCTCGCAGTGCATGATCCGGGGCAATCTCAATGCCATCACCGCGCCCAGCAGCAGCAACCCCGCACTGACGAGCAACGTGACATGCAGGCCGTGGACGAAAGCGTGCCGTGCCGCGTCGCGCAGGGCGGCTCCACGCGCCCCGCCGAGCCGCCCGGCGACGTCGTACGCCTCGCCCAGCGAATGCCCAGCGGACGCCGACGCGAACGCCGGTACACCGGGAACGGACGACAACCCGGGCGCGTACGCCGCGTTCATCACGCTGCCGAGGAGCGCGATGCCGATGCCCGCGCCGAGTTGGTAGGAGGTCTCGCCTATGGCCGCGGCGCCACCCGCCTGCGCCGGCGGCGCCTCGCTCAGCATCGACTCGTACGCCCCGAAGAGCGTCATCTCCAGCCCGAACCCGAGCAACAGGAACCCGAAGAGCAGCAGCCCGGTGTTGTCCCGCTCGCCCATCGCGGTCAGCGTCAGCACCGAGAACGCGGTCAGACAGAAGCCGAAGCACACCATCCGGCGCGGCCCGAACCGCCGGAGCATCCGCGCCCCGAACAATCCCGCCGCCATCGCCGCGAACGTCAGCGGCAGCAGCCGTAGACCCGTCTGGAGGGGCGACAGGCCGAGGACCAGTTGCAGGTACTGCGCCGCGATCAGCTCCAGGCCCACCAGTGCCAGCATCGCCAGCACGATGCAGCCCACGGACGTGCTGAACGCCGGCCTGCGGAACATCTTCAGGTCCACCAGCGGATGCGTACGGCGCCGTTGTCGTCGTACGAAGAGAACCAGCAGCACCGCGCCCACGAGCAGCGGGGCCACGGTCCACCCGCTCTCCACCGGCTCCCCGCCACCGAGCCGCTTCACGCCGAAGACGACACCGAAGAGACCGCCCGCGGCCATGAGCGCGCCGACGACGTCCCACGGGCCGTCGCGGTCGCCGCGGGACTCGGGCAGCAGGAGCCGCCCGATCGGCAGGCTGATCAGCATCAGCGGGATGTTGACGAGGAAGACCGAGCCCCACCAGAAGTGCTCCAGCAGGAAGCCCCCGAGCAGCGGGCCCACCGCCGCGCCGACCGCCGCCACCGCGCTCCACACGCCGATCGCCACCGCCCGCTCGCGCCGGTCGGGGAAGACCTGGCGGAGGATCGAGAGCGTGGCCGGCATGATCATCGCGCCGCCGACGCCGAGCAGCGCCCGCGCGAGGATCAGGATCTGGGCGTCGTGCGCGAGGGCGGCCAGGCCGGAGGCGATGCCGAAGAGGCCGTAGCCGAGAAGGAGGATCCGCCTGCGGCCCACTCGGTCGCCGAGCGTGCCGAAGAGGATGAGGAGCGAGGCGCAGACCAGCGGATAGACGTCGACGATCCAGAGCAGCTCTATCGCGCCGGGTTTGAGGTCCTCGGTGACGGCGGGCACCGCGACATGGAGCACGGTGGCGTCGAGCGCGACGAGCAGCAGGCTGACACAGAGGACGACGAGGACGACCCAGCGGTTGGCACCGGCCCCGGCCGCCCGACGGCGCAGCGCTGCGGCGGCCGTGGTCGTCCCGGACATGAACTACCTCCCAGATGATCCCTCGCGTTCGGCGGGCTCACGGGGTGGGGACTCCCCGTGACTGCGGCCGGAGAGGAGCGGTGTCTCCGACCCGCGCAACGAAGGCGAGTGAGCCGTCAGCGTACGCGAGTTCACGCCGATGCCACGTGGCGGACCTCTCACACTCCCCGGAGAACACGTGTGGCGTACACCACTCACCCTTCCGTGGACCACGCCCCGCCGGGCCCGCCGGTTCCGCGCCCCCTCGATAATCGGGTCCGTGAACGATCTCGCAGCACCTCTGCGCCGGGCGGCCCCGGCCCTCCTCGGGTACGCCGCCGTCCGCGCCCTGGGGCTGGTGGTGCTCGCGGTGTGGAGCGCGGCGCGCGGCAAGAGCGCCCACACCTTGCTGACGGCCCGCTGGGACGCACTCTGGTACACCCGGGTCGCCGACCTCGGTTACGGCTACGAGGTCCGCCTCCCGAACGGCGACGTCCATTCGAACCTCGCCTTCTTCCCGCTGCTGCCCTGGCTGGAGCGGCTCGTGCACGCGGTGACCCCACTGTCGTACGCCGACGGCGGTTTCGTGGTGAGCCTGCTCGCCTCCCTCGCGGCGGCCTGGGGGATATTCGCGGTCGCTGAGCACGTGTACAGCCGTAGGGCGGGGGTGTGCGCGGTACTGCTGTGGGCCGTGCTCCCGGTCGGGATCGTGCAGTCGATGGCGTACAGCGAGTCGCTCTTCACGGCGCTGGCCGCGTGGTCCCTGTACGCCGTCCTGACCGGCCGCTGGCCGGCAGCCGGGGTCCTTGCCCTGTTCGCCGGTCTCACACGGCCCGTGGGGCTCGCCGTGGTGGCCGCGGTGTGGGTCGCCGGTGTCGCCTCTTTCGTGCGGGTCCGCAGCACGGCGCCCGCGCCCGGCGCGCGGGTCTGGCCGCGCGCCCTCGGGATGGCGCTCGCGCCCCTCGGCGCCGCCGGGTACGTCCTGTGGGTCGGCCATCGCACCGGCAAGGGTCCGCTGGGCTATCTCGACGTGCAGGCGGGCTGGCGCAACGGTTTCGACGGGGGTGCCGCCTTCGCCCGTTTCGTCGGCGACAAGTTCACGTCGTTCCCCTCGGCCCTGGCCGGGGTGGGGCTGATCGTCGGGGTCGGGCTGGTCCTCTGGCTGTACGTCGTGGGTGTCCGGCAGGGCCAGCCGCTGCCGCTTCTGGTGTACACCGGCGTCGTCACCGCGCTCGCGCTGTGCGCGTCGAGCTACTTCGGCTCGAAACCGCGCCTGCTGATGCCCGCCTTCCCCCTGTTGCTCCCCCTCGCGCTCGCCCTGGCCCGGCTGCGTACGTCCAGGTCAGTGTGGGTGGTGGGTGGTGTCGCGGTGGCGTCGGCCGTGTACGGGGCGTTCTGGCTGAACGGCTCCGGCCCGCCATGATCCACTCGTCACGCTCCATGAGCGCCCGGCCAATTCCACCCCAGCATTTGGTGAACTAATTCATAAGGACCATAAAACTCGACCCCGGCATGATCAAAGGAATTGAAGGACGGAGCGGTCCTGGATTGCGGAATCCCCGGAAATAAACCTGCTCCTGAGAGCTTTCCCACATCACATCGTCATCACAAAGCCGCTGATTCGACGGGGATCCACACTCACTCGCTGTAACGTCGATTGAGTGCGTACCGAACGAAACCTCACCCGTCTGGACCGGGTGTTCGCGAGGCTGGACCGTGAACCTGAACGGCCGGCCAACATCGATGTGCCGAAGATGAGCCGGCACAGGGTCGTGCTCTTCGCGGCGACCCTGGCCTTCTATCTGGCGATCGTGTGGCTCGTCGTGACCACGTCCTGGCTGGTCCGGTTCGACTGGCAGGTCATGTTCTTCCGGCCGTACCAGCAGTGGGCCGGCATCCACTGGTTCGTCGACTACTACGTGGTCCTCGGCCAGCGCGGCCCCACCGCGGTGATGGTCGCGGCCTGGCTGGGCTGGCGCTCCTGGCGGCAGCACACGCTGCGCCCGCTGCTGACCCTGGGCACCTTGCTGCTGCTGCTGAACATCACGGTCGGCGCTGCCAAGCTCGGCATGGGCCGCCTCGGCCCGCACTACGCCACCGTCATCGGCTCGAACGAGATGGGCCTGGGCGGCGATATATTTCCCAGCGGCCATACCGCCAACGCGGTCGTGACCTGGGGAATCCTCGCGTATCTGGCCTCCACGCCGGCCGCCCGCCGCTGGCTGTCCGCCGCCTCCGCGGTGACCTCGCTCGGCGTCGGTCTCGCCACGGTCTACCTCGGCACGCACTGGCTGAGCGACGTGCTGCTCGGCTGGGCCGCCGGTCTGCTGGTCCTGCTCGCCCTTCCCTGGTGCGAGCCGCTGATCGCCCTGGCCGAGACCCGCATCTTCGACTACCGCGACCGCTGGCGCGCCCGTCGCGGCGGCACGGCGCCCGCACCCGTGCCCGCGTCCCCGGTCACCGCGCCGGTGCTGCTCAAGCCGCGCGCCTCCTCCTCGGGCGACGAGGTCCCGGCGGCCCGTGAGACGGTCACCGCGAGCCGTTCGGCCCGGCCACCGGCCCATCTCGCCCCGAGCCCGCACACGACCCGCTCGGAGCGCACCCCGGTCACCCCGATCGGCAGCCGCCGCCCGCCGCACCCCGACCGCGTGGCACGCGGCACGACGCCGGCCACGGCCACGGCCCGTCCAGCGGCGGGCGGCTGACCCCCGCCCCGGACCGCGGGGCCGGTACGCACAACCATCCCCGCGCATCAAGAAGGCCCCGTTCCTCCAGCGGAACCGGGGCCTTCGTCATGTCCGCGCTCAGCCCTTCCAGGCGCGCGCCACGGTGCCGTCCTCGACCTCGAAGTTGAGCCGTCCCACGCGGAACTCCATGGTGATGATCGCGCCCGGCGGCAGCGATCGCACGGTCGACCAGCCGCGTTCCCGCGCGAGCCGCTCGGCCTCTGCCGCGTCGAGGCCCACATAGCTGTTCGGACTGTCCTGGGGCTCTGCCGGTGGAGTCGGAATGGATGCCATGCCCGCCACGCTAGCCCCTCTTCCCCTCTCTCCGTCCCTCTCCGGTCACACTTCTGTCACAGGATCAGGACGTGTGTTTTGTTCTGCATCCCTCACACGTATGAGCGGTTCCGTACGCCTTCCGCAGGCATTCGAACGTAATTCCCGCATGTCGGTCCGGCTCCCCGAATAGCCCGGCGGAAAGTGCCGCGAGAACCGGCCGGGCACCCCTTTCCATTCGGATTCCGTGCGCTACGGCGGCAGCTGACGCCGCATAAGAGTTTCACCGTTCCGGCACAGAATCGCCGTGGGCTCCCGGGCCGTGCCGCTCCAGCGTGCGGGTCAGCCGGTCCCGGGCCGTCCTGATCCTCTCGGTCAGCTCGACGGGCTCCAGGACCTCGAAGTCGAAGCCCATCATCATCACGTGGATCACCATCACGTCGAGGTTCGGGGCCCCGGTCCGCAGCAGACAGGCGTCCGGCCCGTCGGCCTCCAGCGTCCCGCCGGACGGTGAGATCCGTTCGGCCGCCTCCTGGAGGGGCACGAGCAGCCGGACGACGGCGTGCGAGGCGTACGCGCGCGTGGAGACCCCTTTCGAGACGTGCGCGGCGAGGTCGTCGGCCGGTGGCTCGCGCGAGGTGAAGCGCGGCCCGTGCGGCGGCCGGGGCGTGACGCGGTCGACGCGGAAGGTGCGCCAGTCCTCGCGGTCCAGGTCCCAGGCGACCAGGTACCAGCGGCGCTCGGTGCACACCAGGCGATGCGGTTCGACGCTGCGCCGGGTCGGGGTGCCGTCGTGGCTCTCGTAGTCGAAGCGCAGCCGCTCGGCGTCCCGGCACAGGGCGGCCAGTTCGGTCAGGACGGCGGGGTCGACGGCGGACGGCAGCGTGTTGTGCAGCATCGGCACGGTGAACGCGTTGAGGGCGCCCACCCGGCGGCGCAACCGGCTCGGGAGCACCTGTTCGAGCTTGGTGAGGGCGCGTACGGAGGTCTCGCCGATGCCCTCGATGCCCTGCCCGGCGGCGGTGCGCAGGCCGACCGCCACGGCGACCGCCTCGTCGTCGTCCAGGAGCAGCGGCGGCAACTCGGCGCCCGCGCCCAGCTGGTAGCCGCCGCCCGTGCCGGGACTGGCGTTGACGGGATACCCCAGCTCCCGCAGCCGGTCCACGTCCCGGCGCACCGTACGCGGGGTGACGCCGAGCCGGTCGGCCAGGTCGGCGCCGGACCACTCGCGGTGGGCCTGGAGCAGCGAGAGCAGACGCAGGAGTCGTGCCGAGGTCTCCAACATGGTCGAAGTCTCTATCAAGGGCGGCCTGTATCAACGGCGGCCCGCATCAAGGGCGGTACGGCAGCTGTGGCACGTCGAAACAGGTGCGGTTCATGTCCCCTTGCGGGACCCACCCCTTGCCGTCCTGCCAGCGGGCCACCGACAGACACGTCCTACGCGTCTTCGGCGGTTCGGCGAGCCGCTCGAAAGAGACCGGAACCAACAGGCCGCCTGCGGTGTAGTTCTCGCTCCGATTCATGAACCCGTCGACGCACGCACGCGTGACGCCCGTTTTCGTCCTCGCACACGACCTCGCCGCGTCCGTGAACCACATCGCGGCCGCCCACCCCTCCAACTGCCACTGGGAATGAGTCTTCAGCCCCTTCGTCGCGTCCCTGAAGTCCCGTACGGCCGCCTGGGATGTGTCGTCGAAGTCGCGGCTGGATCCGGTCGCCCACAGGGCGTTGCGGCAGCGCGGGGAGTTTTTGTAGTCCTCCGGGACGGTGGACGTCCAGTTCTGTACGTTCGTCACCTTGGCGATGACCTTCGCGCCGACCTGGTCCATCGCCTCGCACAGCTGGGCGTTCCCGTGTGTGTCGATGGCGTCGAAGACCAGGTCCGCGCCCTGCTGCTTCAAGTCGGCCGCCACGGCACGGAAGTTGGGCAGCGCGAAGTCGACCTGCTCGGTGACGACCTTGTACCCCTCCGCCTTCAGCCCCTGCTCGACGAGTCGGGCGTAGGCGGCGGACGCGGCCTGGTTGTACGACACGACGGCGGCGGTACGGGCGCCCTGCTCGCGCTTGAAGTACCGGTAGACCTCCGTGCCGCCGTACAGCTGCCCGCCCCAGCCCGGGGTGCCGGTGCGGGGCGCGAGGCTGCCGTAGATGCCGTACAGGTGCGGCCAGGTGTCGTAGGCGGCGCCGATGGGCTGGCCGCCGATGTCGGGCACGCGCGCGTGGGAGACGCGGGAGGCGCCCGCGTAGTCGAGGGCGGTGGTGGCGACCAGGGCGACCACCTTGTCCTCGTCGATCAGCTGGTGCACGCACGCGTTGTTGCCGACACCGCTGCCGCCGTCGTCGCACAGGCGCACCTCGACCGGGTGCCCGTCGATGCCCCCGCGCGCGTCGAGGCGGTCGACGTACGCCTTGGCTCCGTCGCGGGGCCCGGTGAAGGTGTCACCGCCGACCGGGCTGGTCGCGCTGGTGATGATGCCGACCCGGATCGGAGTGCCGCTGGTGGGCGCGGGCGTACGGGAGTTGCCGTGCTCGAAGTCGCTCTCCGGGAGGCGGCTGCCGCAGGCCGCGCTCCCCAGGAGCAGCAGCACCGCGGCAGCGGCCCTAGTCCCTGCCATCAGACTCCCGCCTGCCCGGCGACGCCTGGCACGCACATCTGGGCGAACGACGGGAGTCTGATGGCAGGGACTAGCAGCCCGTCCCGGGCGACTGCGAGGCATCGCCGCTCAACGCCACCAGCGCGCACAGGGTGTTGACGGACACCTTCCAGGTGCCGTCCTGCTCGACGGCCGTCCCGGAGGCGTTCGGCAGGGCGGTGGCGCCGTTCAGGGTCAGGCTGTACGTCACGGTCGCCTGGGTCGCCGAGGTGAACTCGACCTTCTGGACGACCGCCTGGACCTGCCCGCCGCGCTTGTCGCCGCTGAAGGCCTTCAGGACCGGGCCCATCTTGTCGCCGTTCTCCAGGACGGCCTGTTTGTCCGCGCTGGAGCCGGCCGGGTCGAAGAACTTCTTCCAATTGGCCTTGATCTGCGTCGTCGCGGCGGCCGGGTCCGCGGGCGCGGTCGCCGGGGCGCTCGTCGGCTGCTCGACGGACGGGGTGGGCGGCGGTGCGCTGCCGCCACCCCCGCTGTCGTCGCTGCAGGCCGCCAGGGCCGGCCCGAGCACGAGGACCAGGGCGGCCGCGACCGCCGTGCCCCGCACGCGCCGTGAGTTCCTTCGCCTGAGGTCGCTCCCGAGAACCATCTGGCTCACCGCCGGGTGTCGTTCCGGGCCGTGCTCGCCCGGTGTTTTCAGGTCAGGTGTCAGAAGGCATAGTGCAAGCCATTGGCCGGCATGGACAGACACACGACGTGTGGGGGCCGTAAATGCGGACAGCCCGACTGCGGACCGTGCACCCCGCCCTGTGGGCCGGCTGGGCCGCGCTCGCCGCGGGCGCGGTCCTGTGCGTGCTCGGCTGGTACGGCGTCTCCGGCGAGCGCTACGCGGAACGCCAACTCCCCTACCTGGCCTCCTGCACGATCCCCGGCGCCGCGCTGATCGTCGCCGCCGCCATCCTGCTCACCCACGGCCGCAGCGCCCTCGCCGCCGCGCGCGCGGAGGAGCTGTACGGCCTTCTCGTGGCCGCCGAACCCGCCGAGGCCGAGGAGTCCGCGCGGGCCGCCGCGGCGCCCGTGGCGGTCAGCGGGGACCTGCTGATGGTGCCGGGCGGCACGTTGTGGCACCGCGCGGACTGCCCGTTGGTCGCCGGGAAGCCGGAGGCGGTGCCGGTGGACTCGAAGCTCGTGGCGAACGGCGAGTTGAGCCCCTGCCCGATCTGCGAACCCGCCGAAGCCGACGACTGAGGCCCTGGATGTCCTCCTTCACCTACGACCTCACCCTCGCCGGTCTCTCCGTCGGCGGCGCCGCCGCGCTCACCGGGATCGGCCTGATCGTGACGTACCGGGCGACCGGCGTCCTCAACTTCGCGCACGGCGCGGTCGCGATGGTGTGCGCGTACGTGCTGCGGCAGTGCGTGGCCGGGTGGGGATGGCCACTCTGGCTCGGCGCGGTGGTGACCTTGCTCTTCCTGGCGCCGGGCATCGGAGTGGCTCTGGAACGGTTCGTCTTCCGCCCGTTGGCGGTCCTCGGCGGCGATCCGGCGCAGACGCTGGTCGCGTCCATCGGCGTGTTCGTGCTGCTGGTCGGCGGGGCCGCCCTCGTGTGGGGGCAGGGGGCACGGGACGACGCTCCGGAGCTGGTGTCGGCCGATCCCTGGGGGCAGTTGGCGGTGGTGCTCGTGCTGGCCGGCGGAGTTGGGGCGGTGATCCGGTGGACGCGTTTCGGGCGGGAGCTGCGGGCCGTCGTGGACGACCGCCAACTCGCGGTACTGGGTGGCGTGGACGCGGACCGGGTGGCCGCGGCGGGCTGGGCCTTCGGGTCCTTCACGGCGGGGCTGACGGGCGTGCTCCTCGCGCCCTACGTGCGCCTTGACCCGTACGGCCTGCCGCTGCTCGTCATGGAGGTGGTGGCGGTCGCGGTGGCCGCGCGGATGCGGAGCCTGCCGGTCGCCGTGGTGGTGGCGCTGGGGATCGGCGTCGGGCAGAGCCAGTTGACGCGGCTCCATCTGCCGGGCTGGGGTGGGCAGTTGCTGCAGGCGGCGGGCGCGAACCTGTTCGTGGTCGCCCTGCTGGTCGCGGCGCTTGTGCTGCCCGGTCTCGGCTCCCGGGACGCCCTCCCCCGCACCGCGACGGCCCGCGTGGCGACGCCTCCCGGTGCCTGGATCGTGGCCGGGGTGCTGTTCCTCCTCCCGCTCGGCTTCGCCGGCTCGGACCTGCACACCTCGGTCCAGGTCCCGGCGCTGGGCGTGGTGTTGCTGTCCCTGGTGGTGGTTACCGGGCGCGGCGGTCAGCTCTCGCTGGGGCAGGCGGCGTACGCGGGCCTGGGCGCCCTGTTCACGGCGTTGCTGGCGGCGGGCCGCTTCCCGCTCCTCCCCCGCCTCCCGGAACTGGCCGCGCTGGCGGTGGCGGTCCTCCTGGCCGCTCCCCTGGGCCTGTTGACCGGCTGGCCCGCGATCAGCCGCCACGGCCTGGCCCTCGCCCTCGCGACCTTCGCGGCCGGCGTCGGGGTCAGCCGCTTCGTCTTCGCCCAGCCGTACGCCACGTCGGGTCTGTCGCTGGCCCGCCCGTCCGGCTTCGACGGCGACCGCGCCTACTACGTCCTCGAACTCGCCCTCCTGACAGCCTCGTTGCTGGCGACCCACGCCCTGCGCCGGGGACGCACGGGCCGCGCCCTCGGCGCCCTGCGCGACCACGAACAGGGCGCGTCCGCGGCGGGCGTCCAGGTCCCGTCCCTGAAAGTCCTGGCCTTCGTCGCGGGCGCCGCCCTGGCCGCCCTCGGCGGCGGCATGCTCGGCATGGGCGTACGCGCCTTCGACCCCTCGGCCTACGACCCCGTCCGGGGACTGCTGTGGTTCGCCGCGGTGGTCGTCCTGGGCGCCGACAGCACACTGGGCGCACTGGCGGCCGCGGCCCTGCTGGTCGGGCTGGACGCGGGCGCGCGCGGCGGGGTGGCGGCCGCGCTGATCGGGGTGCTGGCGGTGTGCGTGGGTCGCTTTCCCGGGGGGCCGTACGAGGCGTTCCGGGCGGCGGCGGGGCGGCTGCGGCCTCAACGGAGGGTACGGCTCACGC
>NZ_JBXVPZ010000039.1:0-37051 GCF_057961495.1 Streptomyces sp. P5F9
CACCGGCCCCGGGTCAGCTTTACGAGACGGGGCGCTCCCTCACACCGAGGGGGCGCCCTGTTCGCGTCTCGCTCTTGCCGGATCGCCTCTTTCACATACAGCTAACGCCTCGTATGAACCGTTGATCTGCACAGATAGATCCACGATGACGCGTGCTGTACTATTTTTGGTGTTGGTGGAGAGCAACCGCCAACAAGACCCGAAGCGAAAGAGGCCACTCAGTGCCCGAGCTGACCGCAGCCGAAGAGAGCGTCGTCACCACCGCACTTGCCTACAAGGCCACCGGCGCCCCCATACCGGCGCACGTCATGGCCGAACTCGACGAGATCGCCGCGCCATGGCCCGGCCGCTGGCTGCTCCCCCGAGAGGAAGATGAGCCGAAGCGTGTGGTCGAGCTGTGCGCCGGTCCAGGTGGCTGGGGTGAGGGGCTGAAGACGGTCCTCGGCATCACCTACTTCGACGTCGTCGGCGTCGATATCAATGAGGACGCATGCGCGACAGCCCACGCAGCCGGCCACGCCCGCATCTGTGCTGACGTCACCAAGCTCGACCCCGAGCACCCGGCGCTACGCCACACCAGCGGCGTCCTCATCAGCCCTCCATGCCCCAGTTTCTCCACGGCGGGCAAACGCGCCGGACTCCTCGCAACCAACATCGACATCCTGCGGGACGGGATCGCGGCCGTCGGAGAAGCCGCCGGGTTCATACGGCTCGACGAGGTCTGCTGCGACGAGCTGTTCCCCGACCTCGAAGACGACTGCCCTCTGTGCGCCGATCTCGGCTACCACGAGGGCTACGCCCCGCGCTCCGGCCAGAGCTGGAACGAGGTCCGCGCCATGCTCGACGGTCTCACCGACCCGCGCATCGGACTGATGGCCGAGGTCGCCATCTGGCCGCTCGGCCTCCAGGCGGCAGGCGCACCGATCGAGTGGATGGCCATGGAGCAGTCCAGCAACCTGCCCGAGGAGATCCTCGAAGAACTGTCGATCGAGTTCGGGGGTGCCGACTGGTTCCGTACCTCCTGGGCCACGCTGGAGGCCGCAGACCTGGGGGTCGCCTCGCGCCGCAAGCGCACCTTCATGATCGCCTCCCGGCACAGGTGGGTCGACATCACTCCGCCCACGCAGATCCTGCCGGTCACGACGATGGCCGAAGCGCTCGGCTGGGACGAGGGCGAGAGGGTCAACACCCGGGGCAATCGGCCCGTCGACCCCGCGACCGGCCGCGCCAAGGGCGGCAACGTGTTCTCCGCCGATAAGCCGTCCTGGTGCCTCACCGGCAAGACCCGCACCTGGGCCCGCGAACGTGACGGCCTACGCCTCACCCCCGAAGAGGCTGGAACCCTAGTCTCCTTCCGCGCCACCTACCCGTGGCAGGGCTCCCGCTCCTCCCAGTTCCAGCAGGCCGGAGATGTCGTGTGTCCCGTCGTCGCCGCGTTCGTCCTGGCCGCCATCCACGGAATCGACTGGGAGCCCCTCGTCCGCGACTACCTGACTGGCCTGTACCACTACGACGACCTATGGGAGGACTACGAACTAGCCGTCTGAGCCAGCCCCGCCCGGCCTCGCGTCTGTGGAGGTCGGGCGGGCTGTTGTCGGGCGTCGGGTGCCCCTGGACGGCTCGAAACGACTCCTGTGCGCCACGGACAATCCCGGCTGAGGCCACCGGTACTTTCGCTCATAAACCAGCGAGTCCCCCCGCAGGTCGACGCTCACCTGGTAGATGACCGAGCCGTCCGCCCACACCTGCTTCGCCATCACAGTGGCCCGCCGGTACTGACCGTTCGACCACACCCACAGCGCTGGGGGATCGCTGCTCGGCCACATCCAGACCTCGGGCTCCGGCCCGTCCGACGGACGCCAGGGCCGGTGCACCTCCGGCTCAGGGATGCTGCTCATGCTCTCGACTGTAGGACGCGACGCAAGGCGTGTGCCACGTCCAGGATGCGCGGCCAACTGCCCTAGTACCTGGAAGGCCCCGCACGTGAACACACTCACCGACCAGAGCCGCTCGTTTCACCTCGTCTCGGCGGGCATCGCCTCGGTCACCGTCGCCGCGCTGCTCCTGACCGGCTGCTCCGCCGATGGCGACAGCACCCCCGCCTGCCTCACCGTGCGCTCCAAGGGGGGCGTCCTTGTCCCGTCCGGCGGGGCCCGCCCGTGCATCGTCTACGGCACCGGCACCGGCACGCAGCGCGACGACCGTGGCACTTCCGCCGCCCCGGTCGTCGGCGGCTCGAATCGGAGCCAGTCGAAGCCGAAGACGCCCGCCGCTCCCAAGCCCAAGGTGCCCGCCGCCCCGAAGGCCCCGGCGGCGCCCAAGGTCCCGTCGCTGGGCAAGCGGTAGGTGCTCCCAGGAGTCAACTGCCGTCGACGCGGCCCGCGTTGGCGTGATCGTTGAGGGTGGCCGTAGGGGGCGTTCCGGGGGCGAGGATCAACTCGCTCCCGGTTGACTTCCAGCTCACCGGTACCCCTGCGGCCTTCCGAGCCTGCCGGTATGTCGGGGCCCATCCCATGTCGCGCTCGACCTTCCCATCCGCACCGATCTGGGCGCGCCACCACAACCAGCCGAGCAGATAGCGCCGACCTTCGGCGCGCGGCGGGGCGAAGGCGTACACCGTGTTCCCAGCGAGTTTGCCCAACACCTCCGTGGCGTCCTGCACGCTGCCGAGCGCGATGAGGTCACGCCGGAAACCCTCCTTGGCCGCCTGCACAAAGCCGCGTACGAACGATCTGGCGAACACTGCCGCGCCCATGGCGACGACGACGGCGAGGAGCGCCCAGACCCCGTTCACCGGTCCCCCCGTGCGAGGTGGGCACGAAAGGCCGGCTCCCGCTCAAGCAGGGACGGCTCCCGGCCGTGGCAGTCCCGCATGGCTTCCCCCTCATGCGCAGTGCGCGTCGAACGTCTGTCTACCCGACCGTCCCCCTCACCACAACGGGCACAAGGGCATCAGCCGTCACGTTCATCTGCGGGGGAAGGCTCGCTCGCATCAAGCGGTCCTGGCAGTCAGAGCATGTCTGCCGATGCCTCCGGGTAGTCGATGCCCCGCGCCATCCATGCCACCGCTTCGGTGACTTCATGCCGACGGGTTTCCTCGCTCATTAGCAGTGGCGCGGTGAGGGTCACTCCGATTTCGCGCAATTGCCGGTCGGTTTGGCGGGTGCCGAACGCCGAGAAATCGACATACGCGTCGACTGTGTCGCCCTGGTTCTGTTCCGCATAGGCGCGAAGCTCAACCTGAGGTGGTGCGGTCCATGGTGTTTCGGCGACAGCCTCACCAACCGTAGCCGGAACGAGTTCGGCGAGGGTTGCCCACGACGCGACGAAGAAGCGAACCAGGTCGCCTACCGATAGACGAGACCCGCGCCCGGCTAGCTTCAGATCGACGCACGCGACGATCGCAGACCTCTGTCCGCGCGGTAGCGCCACGGTCAACTCGGCGGTGAAGATCTGCTCATTGTCGTGCACCCGAGCGTGATAACTACTCAGCTCCCAGGGATCATTGCGGTGAGGCCCTGGGGACCAGCCTTGGAGGGCGCTACCCCCTGCATCAAGTTCCGCGCCGAGGTCGGTGATGAAATCGCCGATCGGGGAATCCAACAGGTCCATGGTCGCGAAGCGTCGGTTCTCCTCACTGATTTCCCAATCCTCTGCCCCTGTCAAAGGCAAGGAGATTAGTGTGCGAAGCCTGAGCGCTGGGCATTCGTCGGGCGGGTACGGCTCCCAGTAACGCGAGTACGGGGTGATGTTGAAACTGCGGGCGATATGAGGCTCCCAGGTCCACACGCTGTCAGGTCGTGCACGGACTAGGGCGCCGCGTCCCCAAGCCCCTTCGCCCAGTGGAACTCGCGCACTGGCGGGGTCGATGATGCGTTTCTCCGCCGGAACGGTGACGTCGAGCCAGGGAAGACCGAGAGCAGCAAAGGCGTTCATGCCGGCGGCGTAGCTGCCAGCGGTTCGGAGAGCCTCCCAGACACCTCCGGGCACGGCGACGAGGCCAGCGTGATCTGGTTCGCACAACACCCACGTGGACTCGGAATCACCACTGAAGTGCTGGGCGAGCCCAGGACCCTCGCGATACACCTCTCCTATGGGCTCCCCGAGACCCATTGCTCCACCCAGGGCCTGATAGGCAACGTTCCAGCGCGTTGTCAGCCCCGGAACACCCTGTCCTACGGCAAACCTCTCGCCGTCCTCACGTGGGATCACGACGCCACCGGGCACGGTGGCCTGGGTACTTGGGCTTCCTTCCGGTGCGGTCGTGGCGGCGAACCCCTGGACCAACAGTTGCTGAATCTCGTGAGCTTCCATCCATCTGGTCCGGTCCCCGACTCTGATCGGTACGGCGATGGTGGGAGGGCCCTTGCGGTACTTCTGTGGAATGACGACCGCGTGAAGCAACCTCCCTGGAGGCTGCTTGGGAATGTGGATATAGAGGAAGCCTGTAGTGCTGTCGTGCTCCAGCCACTCGATTTCCACGCCGAGCGGTGGTGGCAGGACACGGGATTCGATGACTTCGTGGTGGCGTGTCAGGTGAACCATGTCCCTGGGAACGGGACGGACTTGATCGAGAACTTCGCGCTCATGCTCTTTGCGGGTCTGGATACCAACCACGAGCAGCCCTCCGGCGTTGTTCGCCATGCAGGCTACGTCCTTAGCCAGTTCCTCTGCCTTGACCGGGTCATTGAGCTGGTAGATGCCTTCCTTCGCGTCGAGCCAAGGACACTCCCTCTGTCCCAGGAGGGCTTCCAGGTTCGCTGCTCGCAGTGCAGCCAGGGCGTTCGTCATGTCCATAGAACTCAACGGCTGATCTTCTTCCTGCTACTCGGCCAGACACGCTGCGGTGGCGGACAGCAACCGCGGCACCGGAGCCCGACGGTTGAGGACCAGCCCCATTCCACCACCTCGGAGACGGTGATTCGCCGGTTGGATGCTTCGCAGGTCCGCGACGTTAAAGCCCTCCGGTCGGGATGCTGCTCCGCTGCACTACCCGCCCGGCAACTGGCCCTTCGGCCGGTGCTCGGTGAACGAACGGAGCACCACATGCAGCCCGCCGTCCTCCAGGCCATCGACGCCTGGGAACTGAGCTGGAACGAGACGCAGGCCGCGGCCATCGCCGCGCTGAAGACCGCGTTCCCCCCGCTCATCGACCAGCCGCGGTACGTCGGATGCAACGACATCCGGCTGGAGTTTGAGGAGACCGGCGTCGGCGAAGGCCGCGTCTGTCTCGACGACGAGGGTCGCGCCAGCGTCGAGTTCGACCAGGTCCCCAACGAGGTCATCGCGCGCGCCGTCGACGAGATCCAGTTCCCCTACCTCGACGACACCGACGGGCCGCTGCGCGACGCCCCTCCGGGCACCTACGTCTACGAGTGCGAGATGACCAACGCCCAGTTCGAGTTCGTCCTCGGCACGCTCGGGCACGGCAGGGTGCTCGTCTCGTTCGCCACCATCCCGGACGCCGCGACGCTCCTGGCCACGATGACCGAGGTGGCGCAGGCCGAGACGTAAGGGTGTCCGACCGTGCACGGTACGCCCTCGCTCCGCTGCACTCTGCGGTCGCACCCGCGGCCCGGCGGCTGAGCAGGACGGAGGCCGCCCGTGGTCCGACGACGCACAGGCCCTACGGCCACAGTCCGCGACCTCGTCTACGCCCGCGACGGCGGACGCTGCGCCCGCTGCAACTCCGCGCGCCTGCTGACGATCCACCATCGCGTCAACCGCGGTATGGGCGGCGCGCGCGAATCTTGGATCAACGAGCCTCAAAACCTTCTCCTGGTCTGCACGACGTGCAACGGGTGGTTCGAGGACAACCCCTGCGAGGCTTACGAGGCCGGGTGGAAGGTCCGGCGCCCGCAACTCCCCACCGAGGTTGAGGTCCGATACGCCGACGGGCGCGTGTACCGGCTCACCCCGGACGGCGTGCGCACCACGATCGTGGAGGCGGTCCGATGAGGCGCGAGGGCGCGGGGTTCATCAGCTTGGGCCGGTGGACGGCCGGCACCTGGACTACGGAGACCACCGGAGTCTGGTTCGCGATCGGCTTCGCGTACAGCCGCGACGAGAAGCCGTGCGGCACCGGCGGGCCCGCAATCACCTTCGGCCGTCGCACCTGGGCCGTTCTCCCCTTGTACTCCCGCACCGAGCACAAGGCCCGCAGGAACGATCCGTGGGCGAAGGCGAGCGAGGAATTTCAACCGCTCCCGCGCCAGCGCTGGTGGCGGCCGTGGTGAGGCGTCTGGCCGGGCTCGGCGTGTTGCGCCGCGGTGTGGTCCCGCGCACCGCGGCGGGGCGAATCGCGCTGACCGACACCCCGCACCCGTGCGATCCAGGTACGGGCTACGACGTCGAGGGGCGGATTTTCCTGCTCGGCACATTCGGGTTTGCCCTGGTCAGAAGGGTAAAGCAACGGCTGCAATGACAGAGCTGTGCCCTGCGCTGTACTATTTCCGGGTTCGTTCGGCATGGGGTTGCCCCAGCCTTCGCCGGCGCCAGCGCGGTGCCCGACCAAACGGAGGCCAGTCATGCCCGTGGTACACCACAACCTCACGATCCCCGACCACACGACGCTCCGCGCTGAGGCCGACCGTCAGGTCAGGGACGAGCTGGGCGCCATCACCCGCCCCGACGACCGGTTCAAGCGGGCCTGCGAAATCGTCCAGCAGGCCGACCTTGAGATCGCCGCGCACGCCGAAGAGCGCAACCAGGCTGCCGCATCGCTGTGGTTCTACGACGGCGTCCGCGGCTTGGACAAGGTCCTCGGCATCCTCCCCAACGCGTACAACGAAATGCGTCGCATTGCGCTGCACGACAACAAGAAGGCGCCGATGAACGCGAGCGGAGACCTACACACCCGTATGTCCGCCGAGCAGCGCCGTGCTGCCGCCGAGGAGGCTGGTGTGCCGCACGTCGAGGACGCCGCCGACCGACTGCCGTCTCTGGCCGCAACCGTGTCCGTGGCGACCGCGCGCAGGAAGGCTGCGATGCCGTTCCTGCAGAACGCCGCCCTCGCGCTCACCGAGGAGCCGTACGGCTGGACCACGGACCGCATCGCCGACCTGGGCAACGTCACTCCGAAGTACGTACGCGACGTGAAGAACGCGGCGAAGCGACGCCGCGGCCACTGACCTGGCGAACTCGCCGACCCGGCCCCGAGCACCACCGGGGCCGGTTTTTCAGTCGCCGGTGACCGGGGCCTGAAAAACCGGCGCCGGTGAAAGCGGCTTCCGGTACTCCGGGTTCCGGCAGTTCAGGCGCCTTTAGTAAAAACATCAAGCACCACCATCAAGTAGTTACGGTGCCTTCGCTCCGCTCAGGCACCGTCGGCATCCGGCTCTTGGTCGGAGGTGTCACAGAATCCGGCCAGTCGGCGTTCCCCCCGGCATGACGAACGTGCCCAACTCCATATCCCTGGCCCGCCATTACTACGAGACCCGACGCGAGGTCCTGGCCGCGGGCGGCACAGAGGTCGCGCCCTGGTACCGGCTCACCGCGGATGAACGGGCCGTCGCCGTCGCGGAGGCCGCGATCATCCGCGAGGCGATACGCCGCATGCACGAGGAGCACGCCGTGCTCCTGGAGGGCATCGCCGCGCGCCTGGCCGCGGCCAGCAGGCCCGTCGTGGTGCAGGTGTAACAAGATCGGGCTCCCCGACGTACCTATAGGTGCTGAGGCCCGCGCGACCCCTCTCCCCCCGGTCGCGCGGGTCTTGGCCCGGGACTTCCGGCGCGCAGCGCAGAGGGGCGCCAGAGCGCGCCGGAACCCGCGGTCTGGCCGGGGCGTCAGGGCATGGGCTCCCGGCCAGACCGCGACACAAACTAGACGCCGGCGGCACCGTCCACCGCATGCCCCGCACGCAGCCTGACCAGCCGACACGCACCCGCGTGGCCCCCTCGGCGTCCAAGCTGCACCATGCCCGGCCCGGAATCGTCTCCCGCGACGCCGCCAACGTCGCCGACATCCTCCTGCGAGCGCCCGTCCGCGAGCGCCGCAACGCCTTCAAGCACAACCTGACCGCCCGCGAACGCGCCGTGGTCATGACGGAAGTCGAGCGGGCGACAGGCTCGCTGTACGGCCTGTGGCGGGACTCGCCGTCCGGGTTCGTCGAAGACGTACTGGGCGAGAGTCTGTGGTCGAAGCAGCGGGCAGTGCTCGACGCGATCGTCGACCACAAGCGCGTCGCCGTTCCCGCCGGATTCGGCGTCGGCAAAACGCACTTGGCCGCCCGCGCCGCGGTCTGGTTCACCAACGTCTATCCGGTGGGCACCGCGCTGTGCATCACCACCGCGACGCGTTTCCGCCAGGTGCAGCGGCAGCTCTGGCCGCACATCCGCAAGGTGGTCCCCCGAGCTGGTCTGCCGGGCTACTGCGACACCGTCCAGTACAAGATGCCCGACCCGTACGGCAACGACTTCGTGGCCGCGTACGGGTTCTCCGCCCCGGCCAACGACGAGGCGGCGATGCAAGGCATCCACATGCCCCACCTGCTGCTCATCGTCGACGAGGCGGGCGGTATCGCCCCCATGATCGGCCACGGCACCAACAACTTGCTGACCGGCGGGCACGCGGCGATGTTGGCGATCGGCAACCCCGCGATGGACGACCCGGCCAGTTGGTTCGAGGAGCTGTGCATCGAGGGCGACGACGTCAGCGAGTCGACCACCATCACCATCCCGATCTCCTCACTCGACTCCCCAGCGATCACCGGCGAAATCGCCCCGTACTGCACTGACTGCCCGCCGGGCGTCGCTCGGCACTCCCTTGCCGATCACATGCCCGACCAAGACTGGGTGGACCGCACGATCCGCTCGTACGGGGAAGGCCACCCCTATGTCATCGCGAAGGTGTACGCCCGCTTCCCGAAGGGCGGCGGCGGGGTTGTCGTCCCGCCGAGTTGGGTCGAGGCCGCGATGGCGTACGAGGACCCCACCGGCGAGGGGTGGCATCGCCTGTGCGACCTGGGTCTGGAAGGGGAGTCCGCCGAGCACACCGTCCGGGCCGGCGCCTGGGTCCGCCTCGGCGTCGATGTCGCGGCGGACGGTGGCGATGAATTCACCGTGTACCGCTCATGCGGGGACGCGATCGAGTTCCGGCACGCCTCCGCCGGCGCCGCCAACGACAACCAGGTCTCCGTCGCTGAGGTGGTCTTGGAGGAGATCCACGCCGCGCAGCGCCTCGCCGACGCCCTGAACTCGCCCCACCCCGTGCGCGTCAAGGTCGACCAGAACGGCATCGGCCACGGCGTCGTCAGCATGCTCCAGCGCTGGGCCGAGACCGGTCGACACCGCGCGCAGATCGTAGGCGTGATGGTGTCGGAGTCTCCAAGCCAGGACGACCCTGGGGCGATCATGCGGCCATGGCGCAAGCGCGACGAGATGTGGCTCGCCACCCGGAGTCTCCTCCAGCCGGACCCGTCCACCGGCCGCGGTCGGCTGCGCCTTCACGTCGACAAGAAGGCCGCCGCGCAGCTCTCCACACCCAAGTTGCTGTCCACGACGAGCGGCTACACCCAGATCGAGTCCAAGCGATCCATGAAGTCACGCGGCATGAAGTCGCCCGACCGGGCCGAAGCCGTCCTGCTCGCCTTGTACGAGCCGGAGCCGCTGCACAAGCCACGTCGCCGCGGCCTTCTCAACTGAAGGCCCTCGTACCGGCTACGTCACCTTACTGACGACCGCCTGCGCCTACGGGAGCTACTGCGGGCCGTCAACGAGCCGGCCGTGGCTCCTGCCCCCGCGGCAGACTGAACCCCACCTGGGGGGAGGAGGTGCGCCGCGTCTCTGGCGCGCCGTCGCCGTGAGTAGGTTCGTAAACATGAGCGACGCTCCGAGACGCCTGGACCCGACGATGGACACAACGTCCGCCGCGATAGTCCTGGGGTGCGAGCCGCGGCAGGTTGGGCCGTGCGTACGCTGTCGCGGTCTCACCGCCCGGTACGGGCACCAGGCCCACCCGGTCTGCCCGGCCTGCAAGGCGCAGGAGAGTCCGCGACTCGATAGTCGTGTTAGGGAGGGCGACAGAGGACACTCTTGACCATGAGCCCAACCGCCGCCGCGCTCATAGCCATTGGGCACAAGAGAAGGAAGTCTGCCGTGGGAATTGAAGTGATACGCGATGAAGACGGCAACGAGTACACCGAGCGCGTTCCGGATTACCCGGAGCCACCTGAAGAGCCGTTGTGCTGGGCCCACCACAGCAACGTGTGCGGCTGTGCGGCGGGGGAGCTAGAACCCCGGCAGGACCTCAATCCGGCGACGGGCGAGCCGTACCCGTTCTCGACGGAACCACCGTTCCCGCCCGGAAGCCAGGGCTCGTCGAACGATCTTGACCTGGAACCGACCTCCTGGTGAGCGGTGAACCGTGCGTCGCCGCCAAGGCCGTCGCGCTACTCTCCCTGTCCATGGCAGACCCGTTCCTCGCAGCTCTCGACCAGGCCACCCGAACTGTCGTCGCGCGCGTCCGCGGCGAACTCCCGACCACGGTGGCCATCGGCACGGCGACGCCGCCCAGCGACGCGATTGCCCACTACTACTGCTGCGACCCGGACAAGGCGCTGTGTGGGCTCGACCTGAACCATCTGCCGGCCGCAGGGGACGGTGATCAGGATTGCGTCGTCTGCTCCGACCTCGACGTGGACTGCCCGCTGTGCACCAGCGACCAGAACGTCGCCTGAACTCGCCCGAAGAACGCCAAAGGGCCGCCGGACGCGCCGACGGCCCTTCAACGGCCTGATCAGGCCGCCGGGTACGATCCCGTAACGGTGATGATCTCCGCCGCCGTCGCTCCCTCGGCGTCGCCGTAGAGGTGGGCGATGTTGAGCACCGCGGCACCGTTCGACGTACCGGTCACGCGCAGCCGGTCGAGCTGCGAGCCGTCCGAGCCCGCGTAGATCTGGGCCTCGCCGGTCCATACCCCGCTGTCGGCGTCCCGACCGTCGAGGCTGAGGCTGAACACGTAGCGCACGCCCGCCTTCGCGGGCTTCGGCAGGGTCAGACCGAACCCGGCGCTGGACGCCGCGTTCGTCTCCTTCTTCGCGACGATCTGCGCGGTGAAGGTCACCGCGCCGCCGACCTCGACGTACTCGCCCGTGCCGGTCGTTCCGTCCGTACCCTTCACGTTCGTCAGCTTCGGGGTCCACTGGGTCATGGGGAAGGTCCTCCTGGATCGCGGTAACCCGCCAGGCGTGGCGGGCCCGCGCACTGTGAAAGACCTGGTCTCTTAGCGTCGCGTACACCAGGCTCCGGCCCTCGCCGAGTGCGGTTCGTCGACTTGGCGGGACCGGGGGTTGGCCCAGACTCAGTTGCTGCGTCTACTCGGTCGGGTGCTCGTCGAGCCAGTCGGCCAAGTCGTGGGCCGATCCGAGAACGGCGGGTCGGTTGCTGAACGCGTCCTCGCCGATGTCCATCCCATCCTCGATCTTGTCGAGGAGGGCGTACGCCTCGGTCCAGAACTCCGGGCCGGTCTTCTTGTCGGCATTCATCGCCTTGCGCAACTTCTGCGCGGGGGTGGCCACCGCCTGCATCTGCTCCCAGCACTCCCCCGTCGCCTTCGGGCAGCCGTTGTTGGCATCGAAGTTGGCGACGGCGTCCTGGAAAATCTTGGTCGCCTCCGCAACGGTCGGTGCGTTCGGCGTCGCGGCCGGCTTCTTCTGCGCCTCGGCGTCACCGCCGCAGGCGCTCATCCCCATCACCGCAGCCGCGAGCAGCACGCCCGCCACGGTCCTCCCCCATGTGAATCTCCCCATGAAGATGGATCATGCCATGCACACGACGGACGGCGGGGGCATAGCGAATCTCTTGGCCGAGGAGTAACGACGAAGGGGGCGGGGCCGTGAAAGCCCCGCCCCCTCTTGGGTTCTGCGGCTACATCTTCTTCCCGCTGCCGAGCAGACCGCGCAGGGCCCGTGCGGCAACCGCGACACACAGGGCGCACGCCCCGGCAGCGACGAGCGCCACCACCAGGCCGACGAGCAGCATGACGGCGATCGTCGCTGCGGCGAAGCCCATCGCGATGTACCGGCCCCACGAGTCGGCCTGCTTCACGATGATCTGCTGCACCGGCTGACCATGGCCGTGCCCGCACTGGCAGGCAGGGGGCAGCCCGCCGCGGTACTGCTCGACGGGCAGGTGCTGCGCCATCTGCTCGTACGGGTAGACGGTCGTCGGGTGCACGGGCTTACCGGGCAAGGGCGTTCTCCTTCTCCAGAGGTGGAACGGGGGCGGTGGGGGAGTGCTCGGCGGCGGTGAGGACGTAGACCTTCGCGCGGCCTCGGGTGCCGGAATCGTCGACCCAGCCCTTCACGACCCACTGCGAGATCGGGGCCTGCACCGAGGTGCGGTGGCCTAGGCCCTCCATGCCCTGGGCGACGACCTCCTGGAGCGTCACTCCCTCGGGCCCGGCCTTCTGCAGGGCCTCCCACAGCGCGAGCCGGTTGTCCGGGATGCGCGAACCGTCCGGGAACGTGGGCACCGCGCGCAGCCTCGGGCGCCCGCCGCCTGGTCCCCCACCGCTCGGCGGGGTCGGTGCGGGACCGTCCGGCTCCGGCTCGGGTGCCGTGGCCGGCGCGGTGACGAACGCGTTGTCGGGCTCGTACTTCATGGAGGTGGCGACGATCTGCGCGTCGCTGACCCAGTAGCACCGGCCCTCGTTGGGCTCCTTGTACCGCTTGGAGGCGACCATGACCTTGCCGGGCAGGTCGAGCCAGTCCAGGCGCCACCCGGCGCCGTACGCGCCGCTGCCGTAGATCATGTTGATGGGGGTCGACTCGAACACCGGCAGGCCGATGCGCGTGCTGTACTGCTGCCGTGCGTCCGTGCCCTGTCCGCCGAACGCCTTCTCCGAGGGCGACTGCGTCGCGGCGACCACCCGGATACCCATGGCGCGGGCCACCTGGTTGATGGTGACCAGTTCGGCGGCGACGTCCGGTGCCTGCCGCAGCAGCTCGGCCAGCTCGTCGATGACGAGCACCCAGTATGGGCCGTGCTCGCTGGTCCACTTTCGCACCGGCTCCCCGTTGGGGCCGCGCAGCGTGGACAGGTACCGGCCGCGGCGGATCATCTCCGCCTTCACCATCGTCAGGACCTGGCGGGCAAGGTCCGGGTCGTCGGCGAGCGCGATCATGTTGCGCCGCCAGGGCCCCAGTTCCAGGGCGCCGGGCTTCATGTCGATGCCGAGGATCTGCGCGTCCGCGCAGGCGACGAGGTTCCCGATGATCACGTTGACGGCGCCGGACTTGCCCATGTCGGTGCCGCCCGCGAGCAGGACGTGCCCGGCCACCAGGTCCAGCAGGATCTCCGACCCGTCCGGGTAGACGCCGAGCGGCATGGCCTGCTCGATCGACGTGATCCCCGGCCCCGACCACATCACGGGACGCTCCAGCGGGTCGTTCGTCTGCATGCGGACGATGAGCTGGTTGGCCTGCGGGCCGACGGCCAGGCGCAGTTTGCCAGGCAGGTCGAGGTTCGCCTCAAGCTGCTGGCGCTTGGCGATGACCGCCTCGGCGGAGGTCTGCTTGCCCGCCGGGAGCGACACCATCGCGTGCCAGCCGGTGTCGGTGAACACGATCCTTGAGACGTCCATGGCCGGGACGCCGAGGGCGACGAGGGCACGCCGGAGCGCGGTCTCCTCCGCGGTGTCGCCGGTGACGCCGGGCGCGCTGATGTTGATGCCCATGGAGTCCGGCATGAGGCCGTTCTTCGCGGCCTTGATCTGAAGGTTCAGGCGGTCGTGGCGGGACTTCACCAGCCACGGCACGTACAGGCCGTAGGCGCCGATCATCGTGACGCCGGTCGCGATGAAGGAGGGGACGGACGGACCGAGGGCTGCACCGAGCCAGGCGTCCACCGACATCACCGCGCCGCCGAGTCCGACCGCCGCGGCCTTCGTGTTCTTGCGCTCCAAGCCCTTCGCGCACAGCGCGCCCGTGGCGGCCGTGGCCAGGCCGTAGCCCGTGTGATCAGCCCAGCCGAGACCGGTGGCATGGTGCCACCACGACATGGCGGTCAGGCCGAACGTCGCTGCGGCCGGGGCGAGTTCGTAGCGCAGGCGCCCGCAGTAGTGGCACACAGCGATGGACGCGCCGGCCACCGCGGCGGCAGCGCGGCGCAGTCGGGTGTCTTTCATCGGGGGCCTTCCCGCAGAGGTGACGTGACGAGGAGGGTGAAGCCCCTGGTCGGGGCACGTCACGTCACCTGGGGAAGGCAACGAGGAGGATACGCGCGATCATCGCGTGGCCTTTCGGTTCGGGTCTTCCGGCGGTTGCTCTCCGCCGAAGGGGTGGGCCCTGGGCCCGTGTTCGGTTAGGTGATCACTGTAGCGCGGTGGCACGTCGCATGGCTGTGACGGCTACCGCTCTTGCGACCTTCAGTCGTGGGTCGCCACTGCGTTCAGGGGTAGTTGGTCAGTCGCACGCTCCCGCGCAGGTTCGCTGCCGCTCGCCTTACTGATCGTTGGATGTCGCGAGCTGGGCTCCTTGTAGTGCTTCGCGCGCGGTCTGTACGAAAACCATGAGAGCCTGCCAGAACGGTGCGTAACACTCGTTGAATCGCTCGCTCGCATCGGCGGCACCTACGATCATGGACTCAAGGGCCCGATAGTTTTCGGAGGTTGCACGACGTAGCCGATCCGCTGCCTGCGCGACATGCTGCGGTCCCTCCAGATCCACGACCCATACGCGGTGACGAAGTCCGGCGTACTCGTCGCGCAGCCTAAGGCGCAGGTCCTTGAGAACACCGAGCCGGTTCTCCTCGTCGGGTTCGTCCTGAGCGTCGGTGACCTTCCAGTAGAGGTCCCCCATCCGCTGCGCCTGCTCGATGACGTCCACGTATGCAGCGCGACGCGCTGCCCGCGTGTGATCCGCTTGCTGGCTGATCGCAGCCGTCTGGGCTTGTATTCGAGCCGCCCTCGCCGTGCCTCGGCTGGTTACCCAACTCGCGACCACAGCAGTGGCCGCGGTCAGCGCTCCGACCCACAACGTGTTGTCAGCCATTCGCCAATTGTCGGCGGCCACAGCACCCGAGTGGCCAGCCATAGCCGAACATGGCCATTTATCTCTGCACCTCATACGCCCTACGCCTCGATGGTGGCGCTCACGTGCGGGCTCCTTTCGGGGACTTGGGCTTGAAGTGGGCGATCGGCTTCAGATCGGCAGCCCCGGTCTGCTGGTACACGCGCATCTCTTGGCAATACGAGCAGCGGTAGGCGACGAACCGGCGCAGTGGGTTGTCCTTGGACAGCGGGTTGCCCTGTCGTCCGCCCGCCACCACGCACGGCCCGGCGTCCCCGCACCAGTCACACGCCGACGAGTAGTGCGACAGTTCGGGCGTCTTGGTCCACTCCGACCACAGAATTGGACGCCCGCCGTGCTCGGCCGGCAGGTTCGGCACCATGTACGTCGGCAAGTCTGGGACCGCCCGCAGGAGGCGCCCCTGACGGCCCGGGTCGGGCTCGGGCAGCGTCTCGGCCGCGCCCGCGGGCACGAGGAGGACAGGTTCTTGCTCTGGCTCGCCGCGTAGGGCCCGCAGGCACGACGCGCACAGCTGCCCCTCGTCGACCGGCCCGGTCCACGGTCGGACCCCCGGCGCCGAGTCGGCGTCAGGGCGGCACTCCAGCGGCAGCGTGAACATCGCCGCAGCGGGCGCCTGGGCACCTTCGACGGCGATGTGCAGCACCATCCGGCCCGCCGTGCGCACGACGACGCGCCCAGCCCAAATCGGGCTCGATCTCTCGACAGCGAGCGCGGTCACGCCGGGTCCTCCTTCCACAGGAATGGAAGGGGCGGCGCCATCACGAAGACGTGCCGCCAGCATCCCGAGCCCGCGGTGAGCATGCGGGCCCCCAAGTGCCAGTACCGCGACACTCTGCCCATGTCACAGGCTGGGCATGGCACTTCGTGGCGAACCTTGATCGTCATATTCGGAAGCGGCGGCGGGAAGATCGGGAATCCGGCGGCGAGCGCCAGGGACTCGGCGGCAGGGGGCTGGAGGCGTATGTAGACCTGCGGCCAGTCCACGACCGGGGCAGCGCCTTCCTCCGTCACCCAGTCGGCGAACGATCCGGCCCTCATCAGCGGACCTGCGCGACCGGCCGAGTGATGTACGGGCGGGCGCCTTCGGGCGGAACCGGGTCGTCCGTACGCACTCGGAACGGCCACAGCCCCTCGGCGTCCGGACCGTCCCCGCGCTTGTACCGGACCGCGCCGTGCCCCGGCCGTTCGGTGTCGCCCCACACAATCGGCAGTGGGATGAAGGCGGGCGGACCCGCGATCCAGCCCTCGGTCAGGTGCCCCAAGGGGTCGTCCGCCTTCGGGTACGCCGCCGCCGGGCCGTCGAGCGCCATCTCGACTCCGCGGTACGGCCCGTCGAGGAACACCACCGGGTACTGCGTCTTCGGGCCTCGCACGGCGTCCGCGTAGACGATCCGCTGCCGGTGCTGCCAGTCCATCACCTCGGCCGCGGTGGGCGTCGGGGCGAACCCGAGGACGGCCCGCAGCGCCGCCACGGTGGACAGCAGTTCGTGGTAGGCGGCGTGGGGGAAGTCGTTGCGGAAGCGGTCACGTAGCAGCGAGCAGGACGCCTTGTCGGCGATCTCGGCCAGGTGTACGTCGAGGACTTCGGGGTCTATGTACTCGCCGCCGCGGGCGAACGCCTTGACGGCCTCCTCGATGGCCGTAGGCACGGCGGAGGTAGTGCTCATGGAGGGGCATCTCCTTGATAGGTGGGGTGAGGGGCGAGCCCTCACCGTCACTTACGTCGAGCCGCGAAATCCGTTACGGCGGGTGGCTCGCCGCAGCTCACGCGTGGTGCGGGACGAGTTCCACGACAACCAGGGACATGCGGGCGCTGCCGGTCGTCACGGGCGGTCCCATCTCCGGGTACGGGCCAACCATGTGGGCGGAGTTGTCGTCCGGCAGGAGCCCGGCGTCGACCAGCCCGTCGACGTACGCCTTCGCGGTCGGCGCCCAGTTGCCCGGATCGCGTCTCCGCTTGATGGGACGCGGGTGGAGCACGTAGTACACGGCGGCCCGCTCCAGGCGCGGCAGGCGCCGGGCGCGCGCGGTAAGCGCCGCTTCCTGCCGCAGGCGTCTGCGGAGTCGGTGCTCGGCCATGTGGTGGAGCCGTTGATTGCTGGTCCACAGCTCGCCGTACGGCATCAGCATCGTCCACGACCGCCCCGCGCCCGGCAAGACGGCGATGGCCGCGCTCAGGTCGGGCGGCTCCGGGACGGACGGGGGCCCGAGGGGGGCAACCGCACCTTTCGGCTTCGGCGTCCCAGCCGTGGACGGCATCTTGGAGGGGGAGGTTCGGCCCGTAGCGAGCCGCGCTTGAAGTGCCGCGAACTCCCCCTTAGAGACTCGAAACGTCACGTCACCACTCCCTGGCAGCCGCGCCGGCGTCGGTGAGCTGCCACCGCAGCCCATGTCTGCCATCCACCACCGACTCGGCGTCCGCGGGCTTCGCCCAGCCCTTCACCTGAACCTGTTCGGCCAGCGCAGTGACCTTCCGGCCCATGTGCCCGCAGCGGGACTTGGACGGTTCGGAGGGCACCCGCACGTCAGTTCCTCCGGCCAGGTGTCGAATGGTGGCGACCTTGCCGACCGCGACGAGCTGCAACAGCTCCCGCTCCGACTTCGTCGGCGGCGCCGGAGCGTCCAGGGACCGGATCTCGCCGACGTACCGCACACAGCTCTTGCAGGTGGCCACCCCGTCGTCGATGGCTTCACCCAGGGCGCGCGGGTCGCGCTGGTGCTCACACAAGGCCCGTCCTGAGGGGTGCACACCCCGCTTCGAGCGCACCGGCTCCGCAGGCACCGCGTGCAGGAGTTCGCGGCGGCCAGCACGCTTGAGGTTCGAGTGCACTGTCACCTTCACCGGGCAGGACACGACCGCCAACTCCCATAGGCGACGCGCCTGTTGGGCCGCTTCCTCGCGTCGCCTCCCGTCTTCGGCACGGCGCTTGTCGGACTCGCGGCGGGTGTCGATGATCCGCTGCGGTAGCGGCGGCTCAAGGCCACGTTCGTCGGCGACGACGAGCATCCACGCCTCGGTGCCCGGTATGTGGGCGATGCCGGGGAAGCCGCGGCCGAGTACCGCGGTGCACCAGTCGTAGCCCCGGCGTTGTGCGACCTCCTCCATCAGGCGGATGTCCCGCATGCTGACGAACGGGCTGTTGCGGCGGCGCGCCTGGTCGCGGATCTCGTCGTACTCGGCGTACGCGGGCTCCGGCTCCGGGGGCGGCAGGAGGGCGGGAACGCGGCGACGGGCCATGGTTGATCCCCATTTCGGTTCGGGTCTTCCGGCGGTTGCTCTCCGCCGGTTGGCAGCGTCAGAGTGCACCGTTTGGGGGAACGGCGCGGGGCTCTGGCGTGTGACAGTGCAGGTCAGGCAGTGCGGGGGAGTACGACAACGGCAGAAGCGACCAGTGCCCGGACGAGCCGCTTCGTGGTCCTGGTGAAGGCGGCCGGGAAGGCGTGCGCGAGCACGCCGGCCGCCGCGAGGGCGCAGGTCAACGACAGGTGCGTGAGCGCCCAGACGACGACAGCCAGGGCTCCGCCGAGCACTGTGGCGGCGGTACCGAGCACGGGGGGAATGAGCGGGGGAAAGGCAACGGCCAGCAGGCCAAGCGCCAGGAGTAGCAGGTCGAATTTGCGCATCATGGTCCCTTTTCGGTTCGGGTCTCGGCGGTTGCTCTCCGCCGGTGAAGGGGATCATCATGTCCCGCGTTGCGCCGAGTGGACAAGGCGCAGGGCTTCGTTGAGACGACCTTCTCAATAGGCGCGTAGCCGGTTGGGGCGGATTAGGTAGCCGTGCGCAGGTCGTCGAGCGCGGCGCCCACGCAGTCCGGTCCGTACGCGGCCAGCGCCCACAGAGCAGTGATCTTGGCTGCTCCGGTCCAAAGACCCTCGGCTCCTACGGGCGGGCGAAACGCACGAACGCCAAGTTGCCGCTCCGTGAAGGGGCGGCAGTCTAGATAGCGCATGCCACCGGTGCCGCAGAGGTACGTGTCGGCGCCGACGGCGGTGGTGAGATCGGCCAGACGTGCCGAGCGGTCTGAGGAAACGGCTAGGTCGCTACTGCGCACGACGGTGCCGCGCCAGCCTAGGAGATTCAGTAGGGCACGGGTGGTGGCCTCTCCAACGGCTGCGGTGCTGGCTGTCTCGGTGAGGATGTGGGCGACGGGTTCGAGCGCGGCATGCAGCAACTTCCAGTGGGGGCTGGAGTGGTAGTGCTGCGCAGGCAATTGGCCGAGGCGGCGCGCGGCACGCTGCGGGTCGGCGAGTTGAGCATCCCGAATCAACGTTGCGCGGCCCTGTGGGAGGTGGGTCTCGACAGACAGCCACTGTTGCTGCTGCGGGTTGTCGAGTGCGGCGAGGCGTGCGCGGTGCTGGTAGTCGCGGCGGGCGAATTGGACGTCGTCGAGGACCACCCAGATGTCGGCCGCGTATAGCTTCGCCAGAGTGGAAAGGCGGGGCAGCAGGTTGGGTTGATGGATCGCACACGAAGCGACCGGCCACGTGCTAGAGGGCGCGGCTGCACGGCTAAGCAGGCAGGAGCCAGCTGTCGTAGCCGCGGGTGCGGAGACGGGCGAAGGCATCGCGAACCCTTTCTGGGACGTGCTGCTCGATGGCGAACCCGCGCTTGGGGTACTCCAGCACCCGCTCCATGTCGCCCATGAGCATGTCGATGAGCTGCTTCTCGTCATCGTGTGTCGCTACGTACTCATCGAACGACAACGGCTGGGAGACACAGACCGGCTCCACCTCGGGCCACAGCTTGCGGCACGTTGCGTAGGCACGGCGCTGCATGTAGGGCATGGAGATCAGCAACAGGGTGGTCACCGCGATGCCCGCGTTCTCCAGCACCTCGCGGGAGAAGCCGATGTTCTGGCCAGTGTTGGTGGCCTTCGGCTCCAGCAGGATCGCCTCGTCCGGCACTCCGAGGGACAATGCGTGCTCGCGGTAGTGGGTCGCCTCGCCTCGGGGAAACCGTTCCTTGGTGGCGGCGCTGGTGTCGCCGGTGAAGACTACGACTGGGAACATGCCATCGTGGTACAGGTCGGCGGTGGTGGTGGCCACACCGAGATCGAGGCTGCCAAGGGTGATTGCGGCGGAGCAGGGTCGCAATTCATGCCCCATCTGGTGGAAGTCCCAGATGGCGCGGGCATCGGCCCGGTCAGCGTCACTGATTGCGGCCCCAAGGCGGTCTGTCACGTGTACTCCTCGCTGTTACGAACGGTCTTGATGCTGCGTAGTTGGTGTTTCAGGCCGTATCGGGTGGCGATGTCCGATGCTCGGTCGAGTACGACGTACCCCGCGCCGCGGGTGGCCGGGTCGGTGAGCAGTACATGGGCCTGTGCAGTCTCGATTTGGACGCGCTGGAGCGGGGTCTCGAAGCGGCCGTTACTGCGGGCGGTATCGATGTAGGCCAGGGCCTGAGTAAGGTCGCCGGCACCGCGGTGGGCCAACGCGAGTTTCTGCTGGGCGGTAGCCCAGTCCTCCGGTTCGTCCAGTTCCTCAAACCACTCGGCTGCCTGCTGCATGACCTGGATTGCGAACTCGTTACGGCCGTCCTTGGCCAGGGCAGTACCGATCCAAAGTAGGGCACGTGCGCGGTCGGCGGAGCCGAGCCTTTCGTCGCCGGTGAGTTGCTGGTAGCGGGTGGCTGCGGTGTTGTGGCGTCCGGCCATCTCGGTGACCACGGCAAGGGAGAGTTCGATCTGCGCGGCTCGGCGGGGGATGTCGAGTTCGGTGAACACATTGTGCGCGTCGGTGTACAGCCGCTTGGCGGTCATCAGGTCCTGAAGCGTGCCCTGGAGGCGCCGAAGGTCGCCGGACAGTACCAACGAACGCCCGTACAGGTACAGACCCCGATGATCTAGGTTGTGGGGCTGGATGCGGCCGAGCCAGCGTTCCAGCAGGGTGGCAGCGAAGGCGAAGTCCTGACGATCGAGACACACCACAATCCGCTCCAGGTCCTCGGCCCAGGTCTCGTGGTCGGCGATGGCGGGCGCCTGCGTTCCGCTTTGTCGCCGCCCCAGTGGCCCCTGAGCGAGGAGTTGCTCGAAGCGGGCCTGAGCGGTGGCATCGGCACGGGCAAGGGCTGTGTCGAGGATGGCCTGCGTATCGGGCCAGGGGCACGTATCCGTGCCGAACTTCTCCCACTTCGAGACGGTGCGGATGCCGACGCCGAGGTGAGCCGCGTAGGTACGCACGCTCATGCGCAGAGCCTGCCGCAGTAAACCAGCCTCGCGACCGGTCCATTGCCTCACGTTCACCACAGGGCGCCTCCCTCCTGCCGTCAATGGAAGCACGCACGGTAAGCGACAGGCCACGGAAGTGCCACAAAGGTGCAACGGCCGTTCATTCCCGCCGGACAGCAGGTGCGCCAGGCTCGTTGGGCCCCACCCCGTCGCCCCGTTGTGGAGGTCATCCGCGTGGTCCCCCTCACCGAGCGCCGCCCTGTCCCGGGCCCGGACGTTTACGGCTTCCTGCGGCTGACCCGCGCCACGCGGGGCCGGCGCCGCATCTTGTCGGCGGTTCTGGACGAGTATTGCCGGGCTCACGAGTTGACGATGGCCGCCCTCTTCGTCGAGCAGGCCGCCAGCGACTTCTACTCCCCGGCCTTCGTCGGGCTTCTCGACACTCTTGCCTTCCCAGAGGCATACGGCGTCGTCATCCCCTCCCTGAGCCATCTCGGCCCCAGCCGTACGGCAGCCAGACGCGCGCGGATCATCCGCGGCCTCGGCGCCCGACTGCTGCCGGTGCGCTTCCCGGTCTCGACCTTTCAGGATGCTGACAGATGTCACTCATGAGCCTGCTCAACACCCCCCAGATCACGCTGCCCAACCGATGGCTCGCTGTCATGGTGCCTGGTCAAGCGTCCCGCCGTCATGGCCAGACTGAACTTGCGCGAGTAGCGACATGATGACTTCCACCTGGCCTCCACGCCTCCGCGATACCCAGGCGGTGGCGAAGGCATACAACGAGGTGCTCAACTGGCCGATCTTCCTTGGACCCGAACGGCTTGCGCCTGAACAGGTCGAGGATGCCTTTGCGGATTCGACTGACCTTGTCGTGTCGACCTCCTGTTTGAGCTTCGACGCGATCAGCCTTTCCTACTCGGCCGGCCTGGACGTCCTGGTCGGTGTCGACCGGCAGGTGAAGTCGGTTCCGAGTCTTCGCGTCGGTCACCGTGCGGTCACGTTGCTCGTGGCGCCCGGCACGGGGGGCGCGGTCGCTGACCTCGCGGGCGTGAACGTCCGAGCGGGTGAGCGTGAGCGGATCGAGTTGCCGCCGGCTCCGGGAATCCGCTGGGACACGCCGCCGTGGCACATCCGTGAGGCGAAGGCCCTGGGGCTGCCTGATGCCCTCGAACTTCGAAAAGTCCTGACCCGGTCACTCACGCTCTACCCCGCACCCGGAGGTGAGCGGTGAGGCCCCACACGTCCAATTCGGAGGCAGGTTGTCGCACGACGCCGAGCCGCCACCCCATGACTATCCCGACTGGAGCGATAGGTGAATGACGCTCGTCCGCAGCGGCCGGACCTCGCGGTGGACCTGCTGCGCTGTAAGTGGTGGGACGAAACAGCGCGGCAAAGCGGTCCGCCGAGCACCCAGGCCGAGCTGGCAGCCGTCGTCCAGGTGCACGTGGAGAACACGAAGGTCCTGCGCGGCATCATCGAGGAGATCGGCGGATGGCCCGGCAGGAGCATGGTCGGCGAGAACGCCGCCGACGCCGCGTTCCTCGTAGCGCAGCATTCCGACGCTGACCTGGAGTTCCAGCGACGGTGCCGGGACCTGGTCGTCGAGGCGGCGAAGCTCGGCGAAGCGACCCCGCAGCAGATGGCCTACCTGGTCGACCGGTGCTGCCTCCACGCCCGCCCGCGAGCGCTTCAGATCTATGGCACCCAGTACTTCCCCGGTGACGGTGACCTGGTGCTGTTCCCGGTTGAGGACCCCGGTGGTCTCGACGACCGACGGGCGGCCATCGGCCTGGAGCCCTTCGCCGAGTACGACGCCCGTATCCGCGGCGGTGCTGCGCTCTTCGGCAGTTCCCCTGCCTCGGGCGACCGCTCGTCGACGCCTCTGTAGTTCTGCCGGTCACGAGCCGCCGCCGACCGGAGCACTGCCCTCAACTTGCCCCCCCAGCAAGGTCACGGTCCCTTCCCCACAACCGTCCCCGAGGTCGTGATGACACACATATCGGCGCCACGTCACTTATCCCCCCTGCCTGCCCGGATCGCTCCCCGGCACAGCGTGACGGGCGCCGCACAACTCGCAGGCCCGAGCCGAAGGAACAGGGCGTGCTGATGGCCAGTGAGGAGTTCCAACCGCATTTCCACCCAGCCGGGTTCGACACCGAACTGCGCCTGGTGCTGGACGACGTACGTGCGGGGCGGTGGCGTTCGATGCAGGACTTGCTGAGCGGCACCACCGATTGGGCTGTGCGTACGGCGCGCAGCCAGGTACTGGCGGCTGCGGCGGCTCAGGGCGATGCGGTCGAGGCGTGGGTGCAGGAGGCTCCGGATCACAACGCGGTGATGATGAACGCCAGGGTGGCAGTGCAGCGGGCGCTGAACGCCCACCGCGCCCAGCGCGTCCGCCGACGTGACGCCCACCGGTTGGAGGCCGAGGCCAGGACAGCGTGCGGGGCGGCGATCCACCGCTGGCCTGAAGACCCGGTGCCGTGGGTGGATCTCTTGGCGCTCGCGCAAGTGGACACCGCAGATGTGAGACTGCGTCGCCCGGAGCACCGGAGGAGGCCGTGGGAGCAACTGCTGCCGGTCGGGCCGTGGGGTCTGCTCTCCGAGGTGTACAAGCGTGACCCGCTCAACCGGGAGGCTTGGCACCGGATGCTCCAGGCCCTTGAAGCGTACGGTCAGAACACATCGGATTTCGGACGGTGGGTGTCGTCCTGGGCGCCGGAGGGCTCGTCGCTGGCGGTCCTCCCGCTGTACGTGTACGTCAACCGCTTCCAGGAGCGGCGGGCCCGCGGAGAACTCACCTCCCTGTACTGGATCAGCGATCCGGTGCCTTTCTACACACAGCGGGCGCTGACCCACTGGTTCGCGGACGCGCAGACCGGGTCCTGGTCCCCACTCGATCTGAACTACTTGGCCCAGGCGCTGCACTCCGGCGGTTTCACCCTTGGGGTGGCCGATGTCTTCGGAGCGATCGGATCTTCCGCGACCCCAGCCCCGTGGAAGTACGTCGCCGACGATCCGGGGCGATGGCAGGAGGAGTTCGTACGCGCCCGCCTCCGCTACCTGTCGACCCCGGTGGCCGACCACGGGCGCGCGGGGCGAAGTCGGTGAGCACTCGTCGGAGCAACTGCCGTTCGCCGCCCGGAACTTGCAGCGCTCACCACCGCAATTCCTTTCCACACTCCTGCTCCCCTCCACGGAGGTACGTCCCGTGTCCCCCTCAAGATCGGCTCACGACCTTTCGGCCGACGACGTCGCCCTGAGTCAGCTCGGCTACAAGCCTGAACTGGCCCGCCGTATGGGCCCGTTCGGAAATTTTGCGCTGTCCTTCTCCATCATCTCGATCCTGTCCGGCTGCATGACCCTTTTCGGCTTCGGGCTCATCACAGGCGGACCGGCCGTCATGCTGTGGGGATGGGCGGCGGTCGGCCTGACCGTGCTCTGCCTGGGCGCCGCGCTTGCCGAGGTCACCAGCGCCTACCCCGTCGCCGGCGCTCTGTTCTTCATGGCCAGCAAGCTCGGCGGCCCCCGCTGGGGCTTCTTCACCGGGTACTTCAACTTGCTGGGCCTGCTCGGTGGGATGGCCGGGGGCAGTTACGGCATGTCCCTGTTCGTCGGCGCCTGGCTCAACCTCCAGTGGGGCTTCACCCCCACCCCCGGCAAGACGATGGCCATCTGCGGCGTCATCCTGTTGCTACTCGCCGTGCTCAACCTGTTCGGGGTGCGGTTGGTGTCCGTGCTGAACTCGATCAGCGTGTGGTGGCACATCGGCGGCGTCGCGCTGATCGTGGGGGCGCTCTGGCTCGTTCCCTCCCAGCACCAGTCGGCGAGCTTCGTGTTCACCCACTTCGCCAACAGCACCGGGTGGGGCAACCCGCTCTACGTGATCGCGCTGGGGCTGCTGCTCGCGCAGTACACCTTCTGCGGCTATGACGCCTCCGCCCACCTCTCGGAGGAGACCACCCAGGCACAGATATCGGCCGCCAAGGGCATCGTGCACTCCATCTTCTGGTCCTGGATCGTCGGCTTCGCCCTGCTCGCCGGGATGCTCTTCGCGATCCAGGACTACGCCGGCACCGTCGGCACCGCGACCGGGGTACCGCCCGCCCAGATCTTCCTCGACGCCCTCGGACTGACCGGCGCCAAGATCCTCCTGCTGGTCGTGATCGTCGCCCAACTGTTCTGCGCGAACGCGGGACTCGCCAGCGCCTCGCGGATGGTGTTCGCGTTCTCCCGGGACGGTGCCCTGCCTTTCTCCTCGACCTGGCGGCGGCTGAGCCCTCGCACCAAGACGCCCGTCCCGGCCGTGTGGCTCACGGTGGGCGTCGCGTTCTGCCTGGCTCTGCCGTCGCTTTACTCCCTGACCGCGTACTACGCAATCACCGCGATCAACGTCATCGGCATCACCCCCGCCTACGCCATCCCCGTCTACCTGCGTCTGCGCGCCGGGAAACGCTTCACTCCGGGCCCCTGGAACTTGGGCCGCTGGAGCAAACCCATCGGCTGGACCGCCGTCACCTGGGTCGCCTTCATCACCGTGGTGTTCTGCCTCCCCCAGGTCTCCCCGGTCACCAAGGACTCCTTCAACTACGCCCCCGTTGCTCTCGCGGCCGTGCTGCTCCTGGCCACCATCGGGTGGGTCACCCGCGGTCGCCGCACCTACGGCATCCCCGAGTACGGCACCGAGGGCGAGCGCGCGCAGATGGCGGAGGACGTCGTATGACCGACACCTCCTGCGACACCGCAGCCAGCGGCCTCGTCCAACAAGAGGCCGCGGAGTTCGAGTCCCTGCGTGGCCTGGTGGAACGCGATGCCGTGGACACCGTGATGCTGGCCGTGCCCGACATGCAAGGCCGCCTGAAGGGAAAGCGGATCGACGCGGGCCATTTCCTTCACCGCGTCGTGTCCGGCGGCAGCGACATGTGCGGCTACGTCCTCGCCACCGACGTGGACATGCGCCCGCTCGACGGCTTCGCCCTGGCCTCCGCCTCCACCGGTTGGGGTGACGTGAGCCTGCTCCCCGATCCGGACGCCGTCTACCAACTGGCCTGGATGCAGCGCACCGCGCTGGTCTTCGCCGACGTCATCGGCCACGACGGCCAGCCCGTCAGTGTGGCCCCCCGGCAGATCCTGCAACGCCAGCTCGGCCGGCTCGCCGCCCGGGGCATCACCGCCCAGGTCGGCCTGGAGACCGAGTTCGTGCTGAGTTACGCCGACACCGGAGACACACACCGTGGCGGGATGCAGCCGGTGTCCACCGGCAACCTTGACTACGCCCTCGACCACCCCCGTGTGCTGACCCGCTTCTTCGAGGATCTGCAGGAGTGCCTCGCCGGTATGGGGTGGCCCGTCGAAGCGATCAAGACGGAGGGTGCCGCCGGGCAGGTGGAAGTGACGTTCCCCTACGGCGATCCGCTACGGGCGGCCGACCTCCACCTGCTGTTCAAGCACGCGGCGCGGACCATCGCCGCGCAGGCCGGCCTGGTGGCGAACTTCATGGCCGCGCCCGCGACCGGCATCGGCAGCGGCTGCCACATCCACTTCTCCCTCCTGGACCGTGACGGCATCCCGCTCTTCGCCGAAACCGACGGGAAGACGCCGGACAAGGCCCGCCACGCCATCGGCGGCCTGCTCGACGTCCTGCCCCACCTGGCACTGCTGTACGCCCGAACCCCCAACTCCTACAGACGCTACGTCGCCACAACCTTCGCCCCCACGACCTTCACCTGGGGCCGGGACAACCGCACTTGCGCCATCCGCGTCGTCGGCCACGGCGAAACCCTCCACCTGGAGAATCGTCTCCCCGGCGCCGACACCAACCCCTACCTCGCCATTGCCGCGGTCCTCGCCGCCGCGCTGTACGGCCTCGACCACAAAGCCGATCCGCCTTCGCCGTACATCGGCAACGCCTTCGCGGACACCGAGGCACCACCAGTGCCGGGCTCGCTGGAGGAGGCGCTCACCGCACTCGCGGGCTGCCCTCTCCCGGCCTCCGACCTGCTCACCCCGGACGTGGTCGCGCACTACTCGAACGCCGCCAACCACGAACTCACCGTCTACCGCACGACCGTGACCGACCTCGACCTGTTCCGGGGACTCGCCACGGCCTGAGCTGTGCCCCAACCCCCGTGCGCGGCAACCCTGTTGTAGCTCACTGCCGCGCGCGGGGCCCAGAGCAACAGTCGTACCTCGCCTCCAGGCGGGGCGCCTGCTGCATTCATCCCACCACTCCAGGAACCCACGTGCCCACCGACACCGATACGACCGAACTCCTGGTCACAGAGGTCAGCGGCCTCGATCCGAAACAGGCAAGCCAAGCCGACGGGGTGTACCGCAGGCTGCGCGAGTCCATACAGGTCGGAGAGATTCCCCCCGGCGCCAGCATGGACAGTGCCGACCTCGCGAGCGGTTACAAGGTCGGCGGCGAAGTCGTCCGTGCCGCGCTCAAGCAGCTCGCCCGCGATGGTCTGACGAGCGGGCAGGGGCGATCCGTACACGTCACGGGGCTATCAGAGCGTCGTTCTGGTAGTGGAGCCCAACCCGGGACGCGGCCCAGGGCGTCCGGTGCGCGAGGGGCGCGGTACTACTCGGCGTTCGGTGAGAACAAGACGCTGAGCCAGTGGGCCGCCGATCCGCGTTGCCGGGTGAAGTTCGGTCGGCTCTACAGCCGGATTAGCACTGGCGGCTGGGATGTCGAACGGGCGATCACCACCCCCTTGGCTCCGAGATGAACTCGCCTTCCCGAGGACCACGTCGGCGCGCTCTGCATCTGGACTGCCGTGCCGGCCATCCCGGTACCCCTGACATGCGCTTACCGCTACTGCCCTGGAACGAGGAGCCCGTATGACGCCCGAAGTGCTCGTGGTCGCATCCTGGAATATCCAGAAGAACGGACGTGCTCCGCTCGACGGCCGGGACCATTCGCCCCGCCCGGACGAGATCCTCGCGGCCTATGAGCCGGACATCGTCTTCCGGCAGGAGCTGAGCGGGGCAGGCGCCCACGGCAAACGCGCCCTGTACGCGGAGGCGCACGCGCTCGGCGGCCTGCTCGCGTTCATGGGCGAGGAGCATGCGGGACGCAGCAAGAACCCGGTGGGGGTAATGGTCAACCCGCGCCTTTTCGACGTCGTGGCGCACACCAACGATGACCTCGCTTGGAAGCAGATCTGCCACCTCGAAGTCCGCCGCAAGGACTGTCCCCGCGCGCTGCACCTCGGCTCGGCCCACCTGTGCCACTACGACCCCAATCTGCGGGCCACCGAAGCCCGTCGGCTCACCACGTACGCCGACCACGGCCACGCCGTCCTGATCGGCATGGACGCCAACAGCTACCCCCACCGCACCGACGTCGAGATCGCTGACCCCATCGACTGGGACACCGTCCCAGACCCCGTCCACTTCCAGCACCGCACCATCGAGCGCGGCGGCCGACGTGTCTCCGACACCGTTCCGAGCGAGATCCTCACCGGCGGTGCGAAGCCCGTCTTCACCGATCTCGCTCACCACGCGGCCACCGTTCTGGGCCAGCGCCAGGCCCTGACGCCCACTTCCAGTCTCCACCGCACCGACCAGGGCCCCCGGCGGCGTATCGATGTCCAACTCGGCACCTCTGACCTGGCATCAGCCCTGATCAGCTTCGAGGTCATCGACACCGCCGACGTGGAGCGGTGGACCGACCACGCCCTCACAATCTCCCGCTTCGACCTCGCCGCATTCGACCGCATCCTGAGCACCGCCCGCTGACGGGAGCTAGATCCACCACGCGGCCCCGGCCCCTACCGCCGGGCAAAAACCAGCGCCCCACCAGCAGGCCCGCACCCTACGGAGGACCTCTTGACCAATCCGCCCGAGAACGACGAATTCCGTGTCGTCACGTGGAACATTGAGCACAACGGCATCAGCAACGACGGCGACAACGCGCGATGGCATCTGGCCATGGACGTTCTCGCCGCCCTCCGGCCCCACGTACTCCTGCGCCAGGAGCTGACCCGCGCGGACCTGTTCGGCGCTCGCGCTGTCTGGGCTGAGTCCGACCGGCTCGGGGGCCACGCCGCCTTCCTTGCCAGCGCGACCCCCGAGTCCGCCAACCCGACCGGCGTCTACGTGGACCGGGACCTGTGCCGGCCGACCGAGTTCTTCGAGCACCGCACCGGGATGTGGCACCCGGTATGCAACCCCGTGGTCCGGCTCAAGGGTGCTCTGAAGAAGCTGAGTCTGGCGTCCGTCCATCTGTGCTCCTTCGACCCCGCCACGCGGGCAAGCGAGGCGAAACGAGTAGCCACGCTGGGCAAGCCGGGCATGGCGGCGATCGTCGGGGGCGACATGAACTCCTACCCGCACCGCCCGAGCAACCGGCACCCGCTGCCCGACTGGAGCCAGATCGAGGACCGGTCCCACTTCGAGGCGCGCACGATCGAGCGGGACGGCAAGCGGGTCTCCGACACGCTCCCGGACGAGATCCTCGCGGGCGAGTACGAGGGGCGACCGCCCGTCTTCGTGGAACTGGGGCACTACGCCGCGACCGAACTCGGCCTGGAGGCCGCCCTCGAACCGACCTCGTCGCTGTGGCGCAAGGACCAGGGCACGAGGCAGCGGATCGACCGGATCTATGCGACGCCGCAGGTCGCCGGTGCCCTGAAACGGCTGGAGGTCATCGTCACCGAGGAGGTGATCGAGGCGTCCGACCACCCCCCGGTGGTCGCCACCTTCAGCCTCTCGGGACTGTGCCGTTCCCTGTCCGCCGAACCGGTACCCGCCGCCTGAACCGGGACAGCCAGCAACGCCACCGAGTCGCGACGAAGCGAGGAACCCATGAGCGAGATCACTGTGTTGTCCTGGAACTTCGAGAACAACGGCAAGGAGGACCCGGCCAAGCGCCTGAAGGCGCACGAACTGCTGGTCTCCCTCAGCCCCCACCTCGTGCTCCGGCAGGAGATGTGGGGCGCGGGCACCAACGGCAACACGATCCTCTACGAGCTGGAGCAGGTGCTCGGCCTGCGGGGCTGGCTCGGGCCCGAGTCGTGCACCGCGGTCTTCGCCGACCCGAGCGTGTTCCAGCCGGTGCGGGAGTGGGACACGGCTGCCCCCATGTGGGTGCTGCCGCCCACCGCACTGATCATGCGCTACCTGCCTGCCGGAGCCGAGGCGATGCCGCTCGCCCTGGTCTCCTACCACCTCAACTACGCGTCCGCCACGACCCGCGTCGCCGAAGCGGAATGGCTCTCGACCTGGGCCGACAAGCAGTGGACCACACCGCAGGGCGAGGTCGTACGGATGCCGTGTCTTGCTGGTGGAGACAACAACAGCTATCCGGTGCCTGGAGTCGAGGGCGACCCGGCGCTGCCGGTGCTTGAGGAGATAGAGGACAGGCGGCACAGGCTGCATCGCTCGTACGTCGGAGCGAACGGCACCAGGGTGATGGATACCCGCCCGGACGAGGCTCTGCGCACCGCCGGCTTGGAGGATCTGGCCCGCTACTGGGCGACCGCGAGACGGGGAGACAAACGGGCAGTGTCCCGAACGGTCAACGCCTGTGCGACGCACGGCCCGGACTCCCGCGTTGACCGCGTCTACGGCACCACCGACCTGCTGACCGCGGTGACCGGTGTGGACGTGATTGAAGTGGACGAAGACGACTCGGACCACCACATCGTCCGCGTCACGCTCGATGGCGACGGCGTCTCGGACGTCCTCAACCAGCAAGTCACAGACGTCGCGGCCTGACGTACGACCACGGTCCGAGGACAAGAGGAGGCACACCATGCAACGCGAACTCCCCCTGATAGCAAGCCAGAAGGTGGTCAACGAGGATGTCGCCGAACTGACGTCCGGTGCCCGGACCGCGGCCGAGGCCCTCGGCTACCGATACGCGGAGATCGAGCACGGCCACCGGTTCCGGTTCCTGTTCGATCCGCTGCGGTTGCTGGAGCAGCGGGATGTGATCCGGGCGTACGCGGCCGGGGAGGACCCGTTCCCGACGAGCGTCGAGATCGATCCGGCGAACTCCTGCAACCACCACTGCACGTTCTGTATCTACAGCAGCCTGCACTCCAAGGAGCGCAGCGAGCGGATGGCCCCCGAACGGCTGCTGTCGCTGGTCGAGGAGCTGGCTCAACTCGGGGTGACCTCACTGCTGTTCGTCGGTGGGGGAGAGCCGATGACGCACCCCAGGACGGTGGACGCGATCGAGCTGGCGGCCGGTCACGGCATGTCGGTGGGGCTGGTCACCAACGGCTCGCGGGTCTTCCCCGAGCTGGGCGCCCGGCTGAAGCAGGCGGCCACGTACGTACGGTTCAGCCTGGACGCGGCCGACCCCGAGCTGCACGCGAAGCTGCACGGCAACAACGACCATCACCGGATCATCGCGAACCTGCGGGCACTGGCGGCGGCTGAGGGGCCGTGCACGGTGGGCACCGGGTTCTTCATCAACGACGACAACGTGCACGACCTGGTGGCCTGCGGCGAGTTGGTCAAGGACTGCGGGGCCGACTACATCCAGTACAAGTCGTACTCCGGCGTCGCCGTCGGCCCCGAGCTGCACGCGCGGATGCTGGCCGGGCTGGACCGGGCGCTGGACCTGGACGACGAGCGGTTCGACGTTCAGATCGTGGACCGGATCTTCGACAACAACACCCACCAGGTCCGCGGGTACACCCGCTGCCACTGGCAGCAGCTCAAGCCCGCGATCGGGGCCGACGGCAACGTGTTCCTGTGCGCCCAGAAACGCACCCGTACCGACGCCGGCGACGGCATCGCCGGGGTGATCGGCAACATCAACGACTCCACGTTCGCCGAGGTCTGGCGCGGCGAGCAGCGGCGCCAGGTCCTGGAGCAACTGGTGCTGAAGTCCTGCCCGTTCTGCGTGCACCACCAGCAGAACCGCATGCTCGAATTCCTGACCGAATTCGAAGCCCCGCACGGCAAGTTCTTCTGACCCCGACCCCCTTGCCGGAGGCATCTGATGGCTCGTCCCCCCATCGAGACCGACCTGATCACCGCCACCGCACAGCCCCGCCCGTACTGGTCCGCGCACAAGGCGCTCTTCGCCGCCGCCGACACCGCGGCCCTGCCGGTCCGCGGGGAGATCCAGATCCGGCCCGCGCCGTGGACGCTGGAGGTCTACGGCACGATGGACTGCAACGTGGCCTGCACTCACTGCAACGCCGACGAGCGCAACCACGCGTACGGGCAGGGCAGCATGCCGCTGGAGATGATGGAGCGTCTGCACGTCTCGATCGCGGACATGGGCGTGCGCGGCGTGCAGTACTGCGGCGGCGGCGAGCCGCTGCTGTGGCGCGGCGGGCAGATCGCCGACTTCATCGCCGCCCTGCCGCGCGAGAGGACGCGGGCCGGGATGGCGTCCAACATGACCATGGGGAAGGTGCTGGCCCGCCCCGAGGTCCTGGACAAGATGGTCTTCGTCGAGGTCGCCGTCTTCGCCTACGACGACGCCACCTACGAGGCGGTCGCCCAGGTCAAGCACGGGCAGAGCCGGATGGAGAAGGCGGTCAAAACCGTGCTCGCGGCTCGCCAGGCCGCGGGGTTGTCCGCCCCGGCCGTCAACGCGAAGGTGATCATCAATTCCACCAACTACCGTTGGCTGCGCCGCATTTACGCCTGGGCCGAGGCGACCGGCTTCGACTCGATCCACCTGCGGCTCGCCGATGACTACGAGCACCGCGGCGGCGGCTTCGTCCTCGACGAAGCCCAGCGCGCCGAGTTCCGGGCGGACCTGGAGGCGTTCGCCGCTGAGCGGGGCCTGACGGAGTGGGCGGGCAAGATCGGTCTGATCCTCGGCGACGACAACAAGGGTGTCACCGGCGCCCACTCCCACTGCTGGACGGTGGCCACCGGCGTGAACTGCTGGGTGTTGGCCAACGGGGAGGTCTACGTCTGCGGCCCGCAGTGGGGCAGCAAGCAGTACCTCATCGGGGACCTCAACCACGGCAACCTGGAGGACATCTGGGGCGGCGAGCAGCATCAGCAGGTCGCCCGCCGGCTGATCGCGAACATGGGCCTGTCCCGCTGCTACGCGCTGGGCTGCCGCCACATCAAGCAGTCCATGACCGTGGACCAGTGGACGGCCGGTGAGGTCGGGGTGCCCCCGCAGGAGGAGTTCGAGCAGCGGCACGCGTGGTTCCTGTGACCCGGGCCCGGACACACGATGTCGTGATCGTGGGCGGGGGCCTGTTCGGGCTGGTGCTGGCCGAGCAACTCGCCACCCGCTGCCCGGCGAGCGTGATGGTCGTCGAACGCGAACACCATCTGGGCGGCCTGTGCTGGTCCCGGCGCGATCCGCAGACCGGCGTGGAGTACAGCCCGTACGGCACCCACGTCATGGCCACCTCCGACCCGCGGGTATGGGAGTGGATCACCGGCCGCGTGCGGATGGTCGCCTACACGCACACCGTGCACGCGGCCGTGGCGGGCCGCCTCGTGCCGCTGCCGCTCGGACTGGAGGCCATCGAAGCCGCCTATGGCCGCCGCATGTCACCCGAGCAGGCCCGGGACGTCGTCGAACGGGATGCCGCGCCGTACCGCCATGCTCCGGCGGACAGCGTGCGCACTCTCGCTCTCGCGCAGGTCGGACCGAAGCTGTACGAGATGTTCGTCCGTGGCTATGTCACGGCGCAGTGGGGTGCCGATCCGGCCGATCTCGCGCCGGAGGTCTTCGCCGAACGGTTCGGCATCTCCTACCGCCCCAGCAGCGGCTACCACCCCGAGGCCCGGTGGCAGGGCCTGCCGTGCGGCGGCTACGGCACGCTGATCGAACCACTGGCCGACCACCCGCGCATCGAAGTCCATCTCGGCCGCGACTACCACCACCAGCCCAGCCCCCGATACCGGCAGCTCATGGTCGTCACCGCGCCGATCGACGCCCACTTCCACCACCAGCTCGGCCCCCTGCAACGCCGCAGCCTCCACCTGAACTGGCAGGTCCTCGACACCGGGGACGTGCAGGCCGTACCGGTGGTCACCTATCCGGACGGGGCGAGCCCCCACTACCGCTCGCACGCTCCCGCCCTGCTGCCGTGGAACGGCGCCCACGCCCCCTCCGACTCCGTACTCGTCGGGTTCGAAGCCGCCGGCCCCGGACCGAACCAGATCGACTTCGTCCTGCGCAGCCCGCACAACGAAGAACTCACCTGGAAATACCGGCAGTTGGCTGCCGCGCCGGACGTGCTTCTCGCCGGACGCGGCACGACCTTCTACGACGACATGGGCACGACCATCGGCCATGCCCTCGCCCTGGCCGACCGCCTCGTACCCGACCTGACCTGATTCCCGACCCGCCACCACCGCCAAGAAGGGTGCGCCGTGTACACCGTGGCGATCCACCAACCGCACTATCTGCCCTACTGCGGCTACCTCGACAAGTGGGACCAAGCAGATCTGTTCATCCTGCTGGACGACGCTCAGTTCACCCGGGGCGGCTGGCAGAACCGTAACTACATCAAGACCGAGCAGGGCCGCCACCTGCTGACCGCGCCCGTACGGCACGACGGATTCCGCACCCTGAGCGACACCGCGCTCGACTACACCCGGCGCTGGGACCGCTCGCACATCCGCACCCTTCAGCAGGCGTACGCAAAGGCGCCCCACCGGCATCTGCTGTCCACCCACATCGAGGAGGTCTACTGCCGGACGTGGTCGGTGCTGAGCGAGCTGGCCATCGGGTGCACGCTCAGCTTCGGGCGGCAGTTCCGCATCGAGACCCCGACCGTGCTGGCCAGCAGCCTCAACGTGCCCGGCAGCAGCAGCCAGCGGCTGGCCGACCTGTGCCAGGCGGTCGGGGCGGACGCCTATCTGGCGGGCGACGGCTGCCGCGTCTACCTCGACGAGCAGCCCTTCGACAAGGCCGGGATCGAGGTGCTGTGGCAGGGCTTCACCCACCCGCGCTGGCGCCAGCTCCACGGCCGGCATGGCTTCCTCAGCCACCTCTCCGCCCTCGACCTGCTGCTCAACACCGGGCCCGACGCCTCCTCCGTACTGCGCGGTCCACGTCTCCTTGCCGGAGCCGCCCAGTGACCGCCTCGCACGAGGTTCCGATCTGGCGCACGCACCTGCCCAGCCCGGTCCGGCGGCAGACGCACCTTGAGGTCGCCGACATGCTCAAGTCGGGCCGCATGGTCGACGGGCCGCTGACCCAACGTCTGGAACAGGCGGTAGGGTCCGCGTTCGACCGCCATGCGGTCGCCGTCGCCTCCGGCATGGACGCTCTCGAACTCCTCCTCGAAACAGCGCAGGCCCGGGCCCGCGACGTGCTGATCCCGGCGAACTGCTTCCCGTCCATCCCGGCCCTCGCCGACCAACTCGGCGCCCACCCGCGTCCCGTGCCCGTCGACCCGGTTCACCTGGCCATGACCGCGCACGTCCCCGCACTCGCCGCCGACGCGCTCCATCCCATCGTCGTGTGGGTCCACCACGCCGGCATGGTCGCCCCGCACGCCCGCCACACGATCCGCACGCTGCGGGACGCGGGCCACACCGTCATCGAAGACTGCGCCTACCTGCTCCCCGCAGACCATCCCGCCGACGGCCCCGGCACCTGGGGCGACATGGCCCTGTTCTCGTACGCGCCGACCAAGCCACTCAGCGGCAACGGCGGAGCCGTCGCACTGCTGCGCCACGCGGCCGACGCCGAGCAGGTGTGCGGTCGCCGCTCCCACAGCGGCCAGGAAACCCGATGGCTCGGCGGTGACCGCTTCCACCGGGGACGGGCCATCACCGAGTTCGCCGCCTCCGTCGCCTACTGGCAGTGGCACCACCGATCCGACACCCGCAGCGCACTGAATCGCCTTGCCCACGCCTACACCAGCCTCTTCACCGCCAGCGACTGTCCGGCGCTGCCCGTCACACGGACGCCTCAGGACACCTGGGGCCGCTTCACGGCGGACCTGGCCACACCCGCCCTCGCCCACCAGACCCGCGAACGCATGGCGAAGAACGGCATCGCCACCACCGTGATGTTCGACCTGCCGTGGAGCGGCTACCCCGCCCTGCCCGGCGCCCACCGGTTCGAAAGCGATCTTCTCCCGGTCCTTCAGCGGTCGGTCTGCATCCCGTACCACCCCACCCTGTCGATCCCCGACGTCCACCGTGTCGCCGCGTTCGTCACCGGCGCCCTCATCCAGGGAGGACCCCAATGAGCACCAGGACCGCCGTACTCCTGGCCGCAGGCCGCGGCACCCGCCTCGGGCGCGACAAGCCCAGCCTCCTCTTCGGCGGCGAGACGCTGCTCGCCCGGCACATCCGGCAGGCCCGCCGCGCCGGCATCACCGAGTTCGTCGTCGTCGCCGGACGGCACAACGAAGACCGTGTCCGCGAGATCGCCGCAACCGTCCCCGACCCGGAGCAGATCGAGGTCGTACTCCAGGAGGGCCCGGACGCTCACGCCGCGGCTGCCACTGGACTCGAACACATCACGGACCGCGATGCGGCGTTCCTCTGCGGCATCACCGACCTCGTCCCCGACGACACCTACGCCACTATGGCCGACACCGCCACCGCCCCCGGGGTGACCGTGGCCGCGTTCGTCCTGGAACACACCTTCGTCGGCGGGATGCTCGACTTCCACCCGGGCACCCTCGACCTGCTGCGCATCGTCGAGCGCCCGCCCGGCGGCTGCCCGCCCGGCCGCCTCGTCAACATCTGGATACACCACCTCTCCGGAAGGGCCTTCATAACCCAAATCGCCCAGGCCACACGGCAGCTCGGGGACTATGAAGAGGCCATCAACCAGGCGCTCGCAGGCGGCAGCCACGGCATGGCGCACACCGTCAGCGACTGGGAGGCCGTCAAGGACGAGACCAGCCTCGCCCGCGCCCACGAACGCTTCCACCCCCAGGAC
>NZ_JBXVPZ010000040.1:0-36731 GCF_057961495.1 Streptomyces sp. P5F9
GGTCCGGGGACGCCGCGGGGATCCGGGAGCAGCACGCGGTGACCGAGGAGTGGCAGCGGCTGCTGGCCCGGATCCGGGGGCTCGCCGGGTTCGAGCACTTCCTCCTGCCGCCCGGCACCGAGCAGATGAGGCGCGAGGCGAAGGAGGGGCCGATCGTCCTGATCAACATCGACCGGCTGCGCTCCGACGCCCTCGTCGTGACCACCGAGCGCATCGAGCTGGTGTCCCTCGATGTCACCGAGGGGCGCCTCGCGCACACCGCGCGGCAGTTCCTCTCGGCGGTCTCCGTGGGCGCCGGCGAGACGCTCGCCCAGCGTGAGGAAGCCGCCGAGACCGTGTTCGACACCCTCGCCTGGCTCTGGGACACCATCGCCGAACCCGTGCTGAACGCGGCCGGTCTGACCCGACCGATCCCCGCGGACACCCCGCGCGGCGCCGTACCGAGGCTGTGGTGGTCGGCGTCCGGACCGCTGGCCCATCTGCCGCTGCACGCGGCCGGTCATCACCGGGCGGCCGAACTCGGCGACGGGCGCTCCGTGTTGGACCGGGCCGCCTCCTCGTACACGCCGAACATCAGGGCACTGCGGCACGCCCGGCAGGCCCCGGTGACGCGCGGGGGCCGCGGCCCCTTCCTGGCCGTACGACAGCCCACCGGCGCCGACGGCAGGGACGGCGCGTCCGTGGCGGAGGTGCGGGCGATCGCCGACACCCTGGGCGGACTGCGGATCGTGCAGGGCGCCGACGCGACGGTCGAACGGGTGCTCACCGAGCTGTCCTCGGCGGCCACCGTGCACTTCGCGTGCCACGGCCTCAGCGACGCCGAGGACCCCTCCAGGAGCCGGCTGGAACTCGCCGACGGACGGCTCACGGTGCGGGACGTGGCCCGCGGACATCTGCCGCACGCCCAGCTCGCCGTACTGCTGGCCTGCCACACCACCCGCACCGACCGCCTCCCCGACGAGGCCGTGCACCTGACGTCCGCCTTCCAGACGGCCGGGTATCCGCAGGTGGTGGGCGCGCTGTGGGAGGCCACCGACCTGGTGTCGGTACGGCTGACGGACCGCCTGTATCGCGACCTGCGGACCTATGGCGGCGGCCTCGACGTCACCGACACCGCGCGGGTCGTGCACGGGATCGTACGGGGCCTGCGGGAACGGCATCCCGGCTCGCCGCGCGTATGGGCGCCGTACGTCCACACCGGGCGTTGACGAGTGACGAGTGACGACGGACAAAGGGAAGGAGCAGGCGTGAGCACACCGGAGGGGGCGGCCGTGATCGACCGCGAGACGGCCCGCGCGGCACGGTTGGCGCTGGAGCTGATGCTGGAGGAGTGGCGGCTGACGCCCGAGGGATGGCGGGAGATCGCCGGGCTGCTGGACAAGCTGTCGGCGGCGGTCGCCGCGGGAGACGCGGCCGGGGTGAATGACCTGACCGCCAGGCTGGAGGAGTTGTCGGGCGACAGGGTCACCCGGATTCAGGACCCGGGGGACAAGAAGGTGCCGCTGCCCGAGCCGGACCGGGGGCGGGTCGTCGCGCTCGTGCACGTGCTCGGCCCGGGCTCCCCGCCCCGCGGTCCGAGCCCCGCGCCCGCCCGGCGGACCTGACGGCCGGCCGATGCTGTCGGTACTCGCCAATGTCGCGATCGGTCTGCTGACCAGCCTCGTCGGCCTCGGCCTGGGCACGCTGTGGGAACGGGGACGGCGGCGGGCGCTGTACCGCAGGGCCGCCTTCTTCGGCACCCGGCCGGGCGAGCACTGCGTGATCGTCGTCGGCACCAAGCACGGGCAGCCCGGCACGACCCAGCAGCGGGATCTGCGGGCGGTCGTCGAACTGACCGTGCTGCTCAGCGAGTTGGGCTGCCGGGTGAGCGTGGAGTCCGGTGATCTGCGCGGCACCAACGGCGACCGCACCGAGTTCTGTGTCGGCGGGCCGATCGGCGGGTCCAATCCGCGCACCGGCGGACACCTGACGGCCCATCTGCCCGGGGTGACGATCACTCCGTTCAGCGACCGCCCCGACTCGGTGGCCATCGCGGTCGGCGGGGAGCGCTACTACTTCGACCGAGGCCACCAGGAGTACGCGGTGGTCGCCAAGTTCACGCCGCCCGAGTCGAGCCGCCCGGTGGTGCTGGTGTGCGGGCAGAGCTCGGTGGCGAACCAGGCGGCCGTCCACTTCCTGCGGCGGGAGTACGCGCAGGTGGTCCGGTCCGTGGCGTCGGTCGACCGCTACTGCCTGCTGGTGAAGGTCTCCGACATCGGCGTCTACTCCTTCCACCGGTCGGTGCTCGAACGGGACGTGTCCGCCGAGGCGTTCGCGGCCGTCGGCTGAACACCCTTACGGGACAGGCCCGTTCACGGCGACGAGCACCCGGTCCCCTGCGCCGGGTGCTCGTCGGACCGTGTGGATCGAGGACCGCTCGGCGCGGCCGCTCAGATCCCCGTGTGCAGGTACCTGTGCACCGCGGACTTCTGGATCTCCGCTCCTCGGGAGCCGGTCGTCTCAGAGGCGGGACGGGGGCAGCGGGATGAACGGACGCAGTTCGTCGGCGACCCAGTGCACGGGGGTCTGGAACACCTCGCCGATCTGCGTGTAGAGGTCGTGCAGGGTGTCCGCCGACGTCGATTCGAAGCGCGCCCGGGTGGGGTCGGTGTCGCTGGTCGGCGCGTCCACGACGGTCACGAAACGGCCTTCGCGCGCGCCGGTGACGTAGACGACGTTGGAGTCCGGAGCCTCGGTGATCCGTGCGATCCGACGCAGTTCTCCCGGTGCGAGAGGCGGGATCCGTGCCTCCTCGGGCGTCGGCCCGGGCCGGCCCACGAGCCAGGGCTCGGAGCGGTTCTCCTGCCAGAACCGCCAGTCGGCGGCGGACAGCCGGTTGCTCGGTACGCCGTTGGCCCGGAAGAACTCCAACGCGGCCATCCGTACGGTGTCGTAGGCCGGGCTGGTGAAGTCGGAGCCGACCAGGTTCCACACCGTGCGCGCCGCGCCGAACAGGGCGAAGCCACCGGCCGGCAGCACGGCGTCGGCCAGTGCGCGGGCGAAGCCCTGCGGGTCGGACTGCGCGAACGGCAGGTACGGCGCCTGGAGTTCACCCCACACGTCCGAGGCGTCGATGTCGGTGCCGACGGGGTCGAACTCGAAGCGGCCGAACCGCTCCATCCGCGACACCACGTCACCCGGCAGCCGGGTGGCGCGGGGCGTCCTGGGGAACAGAGCCATGGTCCTCTCCTGGACAAGAGCGGGAACCGGCCGATGCGGGCGCACCGCGGCCGGGCGCAACCTGTGTAACAAGGCCGGGAGTTCGCGCTCAACAGTTCTCCGGCGAACCGGACGATCTCCGGAAAACCCGGACGGCCGGCGGGCGGGCCCGCAAGACCGGGACGACGTGTTCGGCCCTGTGCGAGACTCGGCCGCGACACAGGCGGCAACGCCGTTGCGTGGCAAGGGGGTTGCGTACGATGGGGCGTCCGCAGAAGGAGATCGTCCTGGACGGATCACCGGCCCGGCTCTTCGCGTACTGGCTCCGGGACCTGCGCGGATCGGCCGGACTCACCCTGGACCAACTGGCCCGCCGCACCGGCTACGGCAGGACGACCGTCAGCGACGCCATGCGGGGCGGGAACCACCCCACCCGTCCGGTCACCCTGGCGATCGTCGGCGCCTGCGGGGGCGATGTCCAGCGGTGGGGCGAGTACTGGGCGCAGGTGCGTCGCGCCCAGGACCCCGACTCCCCGGACGGACCGGACGGAGTCGTCCCGCCGCCCTGGGACAGCCCGGCGGACCGCGCGACCCGGGGACATGCCGAGCGGTGCCCGCCGGGCTGCGCGCGCGCCGAGCCGCACGGCTGGTACACCGAGTCCGTGTCCACCCGGCTCAGGCTGGACACCCCGGCCCCCGAGGCGCTGGAACGCCGGATCGTGGTCGCGACCTGCGACGGCCTGGCCCGGATACCGGTCGGCGTCAGCGTGCCCCGGCGCGCCGGCGACACCACGCCCGGCCACGAGCTGCAGATCTCCGTCGTCCAGGGAGGACGCCTGGAGGACGGCGGCCCGCAGTACGAGAGCTACTTCGAACGGTTCCTGGTGCTCCCCACGCCGCTCAAGGCCGGAACACGACACGTGTACGAACTACGGCTGCGCATCCCGCCGGACCAGCCGATGGCACCGCACTTCGTGCACGTGCCGCTCACCCGCAGCGAGCACTTCCGGCTACGGGTCTGCTTCGACCCGGCGCGACCTCCGCACACGGTGTGGCGGCTGGCCGGGGTGCCCACCGCCGTGATCTACCAGCAGAACCCCGGCACGCCGACGCTGCGCCCAGACGAACAAGGGCTCGTGGACGTCGAGTTCGGCGCGATGAAGGTGGGCTACGGCTACGGACTGAGCTGGCTGGAGGCGGGCACCGGAGGATAGTCCACCGCCGTGCGCAGCTTGGCGCGGACCGGTTCGGCGTCGGGGTGGTGCAGATCCTCGAAGAGCGCGAGCGCCTCCTCCCACAGGGCACGCGCCTCCTCGCCCCGGCCGAGCGCCGCATGGGCGTCCCCGAGATGCTCCAGGGCATGGGCCTCGCGGAAACGGTCGCCCAGGGCGCGGTCGAGGTCCAGGGAGACCTCGTAGTGGCCGATCGCGGCGGCGGGCCGGCCGAGCCCCTGTTCGGCGCGCCCCATGCCGATGAGGATGCCCGCCTGCCCGTCGAGGTGGCCGAGCCGGGTGTAGAGGTCCAGGGCGCGGCGCGCGTGATCGAGGGCGACGGTGTGTTCTCCCAGCCGCTCCCACTGCTGGGCCACGGAGGTGAGTCCGTCGGCGAGGGCGACCGGGTCCCCGGTGCGCTCCGCCATGGCGAGGGCGAGCCGGGCGTGCGGCATCGCCCTGCGGGGGTCGCCGCGGGAGCCGTACACCCGGACCAGCGAGAGCCGCACCTCCCGTACGCCCTCCGCGTCGCCCAGGTCACGACAGGTGCGCAGGGTCTCGTACAGCAGGTCGAGCGCCTCCCGGGTGCGGCCCAGGCGGGAGAGGGCGTCGGCGAGCCGGCGGCCGGCGGTGGCCCGGGCGGCGCGGTGTCCGGCCCGGCCCGCCGCGTCGCGGGCCAGCGCGTGCACGGCGGCCCGCTGGGCGCGGCGGCCGGAGCGGCGCAGATGGAGGGCGCAGGCGTCGGCGAGCCGCCAGGCGTACGGCTCCAGGCCCGGGGTGACGGCGGCCTGGGCGATGACGGCCTGGAGGGAGGGCAGTTCCGCCTCGAACCAGCCGGCCGCCGAGGCGTGGTCGCCGATCGGAGGCTGCGCGCCGGTGCGCTCCGGCGCTCCGCCGGGTGCCGGACGCCAGGGTTCGAGGTGGTGGTCGGCCAGGCGTGCGGTGTCCAGGTAGTGCCGCAGCAGCCGTTCGGTGCCGTCCCGGCGTTCCTGGGGTGAGCCGCCGTCGAGGAGTTCCACGGCGTAGAGCCGGAGCAGATCGTGCAAGGTGTAGCGGCCGGGGGTGTGCTGGCGGACGAGGTGGGCGGCGGTGAGGGCGTCGAGGAGAGCGGTGGGTGGCTCCGTGTCGCCGATGAGGCCCGCGCAGGCCGTGGCGTCGATCTCGGGTCCGGGGTGGCAGCCGAGGAGCCGGAAGAGCCGGGCGGCCGGCGCCGGCAGCAGCGCGTACGAACCGTGGAACAGGGACCGCAGGTCGACATCCGCGTCCAGCACCCCGAACAGGTCCAACGGCGCCCGGGCGCGCCGCAGTTCGCGGACCAGAGCGCCGATGGAACCGGCCGGGGAGGCGGCCGTGCGGGCGGCGGCGACGCTCAGCGCGAGCGGCAACCGGGCGCACAGATCGACCAGTTCATCGGTCTCGCGGGGCTCCAGGGCGATCCGCTCGGCGCCCATCTGCCGCTCCAGGAGGGTACGGGCGGCGTAGCGGGGCAGCACGTCGAGGGCTATGCGCAGGGCGCCTTCCCGTATCACCAGGCCGTCGAGGCGGTTGCGGCTGGTGACGACGGCCACGGAACCGGAGTCGGTGGGCAGCAGCGGCCGTACCTGGTCGGTGGAGCGGGCGTTGTCCAGGACCAGCAGCACCCGGCGGCCGGCCAGCAGAGTGCGCAGCAGTCCGGCGGCCACGGCGGTGTCGGCCGGGACGGCGGCGGGGGTGACGCCGAGCGCCTGGAGGAAACCGTGCAGGGCCTCGCCGGGGTCCATGACCGCCTCGTCGCCGAAGCCCCGCAGATTGACGTAGAGCTGGCCGTCCGGGAAATGGCCCTGCGTCCGGTGCGCCCAGTGCAGGGCGAGCGCGGTCTTGCCGACGCCGGCGGTGCCCTCGACGACGGCGACCCCGGCCCGGCCCAAGGCGGGGTCGCCGGACGGGTTCCGCACCGCGTCCAGCCGGCCGAGTTCGGCGTCCCGGGCGACGAACACGGGGTGGCTCAGCGGGAGTTGGCGGGGGACGGCGAGAGCGCCGGGGGACCGGCGGGCGACGGTCGGGCGCAGCCGCCGGGCGGCGTCGACCTCGTCCCGCAGGGTGGCGAGCCGGCCGGCCTCGGGTCCGGAGACACCCAGCGCGGCGAGGAGCGCGTCGAAGACCGCGGTGCCGGGCAGGGTGGTGCCGTTGAGATAGGCGTACAGGCTGCTGGTGGAGACGTTGAGGCGGCGGGCGAGCTCACGACGGTCCAGCGTTCCGCCGAGCCCCTTCTCGGCCCGGACGACGGCGCGGGTCAGTGCGACCGCCAGGCGTTGTGCCAGTGCGTCCGCGCTCTCGCCGGACGGCCGGGGTATCTCGGTCACCACCGTTCCTCCGAAGGGACGTTGACGGATCCGCACCGCGCGGGTCCAGACGTTTCCAGTGTGTTCCAGGACCGCGGACGGCCGGACGGATCCGCGTGTTTGCCTGCGGATTCCACGCCGAGGGGATATCGGCCCCCGGCCGGCCGCAGGAGGACGACAGCCGTGCAGACCCACTGAAACCCGCGCCGCATCCGACTCCGGCCCTCCACGTGAACAGGGGAGACGTGGAGGGCCGGTCGCGGGTCAGGCGGGTCCGTCGGGGCGGACGCAGCCGAGCACGGTGGCGGCGGCCGCGGCCCAGGTGCAGCGGTCGGCCATCTCGTCGCGGAGTTCGGCGGCGTCGCGGAAGGCGGCGGGCAGGTTCCGCATGACGGCGTGGACGGACTTCTCCCACATCCGGACGTCCGTCTCAAGATCCCGTACCGTGGCGGCCACGTCGACCACGGCCTGTTGCGCGACCGGCAGTTGCTCCTGGTCGAGCAGCAGCACGCCGAGCCCACTGCGCCCGCTCACCAGCACGGGCACCCCTGCGGCGATCGCCTCCAGACCGACGAGGCCGAACGCCTCCGCGCGGGACGGCATGAGGACCAGGCTGGCCCGAGCCACGTCCTCCATGATGTGCCGGGGATCCGCCGAGAACGGGCGGAGGGTCACGTCCACCGCGGGGGTGCCGATCCAGTCCTCCACCTGCTCGTACAGTTCCCGCGACTTCTGGTCTGGCACACCGCGGATCAGCAGTTCCCAGGAGCCGTGCTCCGCTCTCTGCGGTGCCGCCGCCCCCAGCGCCCGGCAGGCGATGTCGAGCCCCTTGAGCGAGGCGTCGTCCAGTCGGCCCATCATCAGGATCTGCGGGATCTCGTCGAGGCCCGGAGCCGTGGCGGCGGGCCTGCCGTCGAAGCCGGGGTCGAGGCGCACCACGGGGGCCAGATCCCGTGTCCGCAGATGACGCCGCAGGTTCCTCGCCAGCCGAGGGCCGACCGCCACCGAGCGCAGGGCGCCCTCGCAGAGTTCGAGTTCCCGCTCCGTGCGCTCCTGGGCGCGGACCGCCAAGTCGGCTTCCGCATACGGCTTCTGGGCTTCCGCCCGGTCCGGCTCCACGTGCAGGAAGTGCAGCCGCCCCGCGTTCGGGAAGTACTCCTTCACCTGCGCCCGGGCGGCCAGCCCCATGTCCCTGCCGTGCCCGATCACGAGGTCGGGCTCGAATCCGTCATCGGTGAACGGCGGCCGCAGGAACAGGGACTCCTTCCCCTGGACACCCGGCCGCGCCGCGTCGACGAGCAGCACATGGTGGCCGGTCGCGTCCGCGCGTTCCGCCGGAGTGGAGGACACCACCAGGACACGGACCTCGGCGCCGGCCTCGGCGAGTGCGATGCACAGCCCGCGGTTGAAGGCGCTCAGACCACCGTGGGCGGGGAACCACTCGTCGACGACTGCCAGCACCCGGTCCCGCCCCGCCGCCCGGGGACTCCGCTCCCGTGCCGGCCCCCTCAACGGCTCCGCAGGGCCCGCCAGTTCACGGAGAGCGAGGAGGTCGTCCAGCCGTCTGAGGAACGACGAGCCGAACCGCCGGTCCGCCCCCAGCACGGCCTCGCCGTCGAGACCCGCGTCCTCCAGAGCGTTCTGGGCGTTCTCCTGGAGCGTCTCCACCACGCGCCGCATGAACCGGAGTTCGGCCTCGGCGCCCGTCAACTCGTAGTGTTCCGCGCCCCAGTACGGCAGCCGCACCTCGGCGAGCGTCCCGTCCTGCCCCGCGGCCCTCGCATCGCCGAGCGAGTGATGCGTCGTCCACTGGTGACGCAGGGCGGTCATGTGCATCAAGTAGCGGACGAAGTGCGGCATGTCGGGACGGTGGCCGTCCGACCACGCCCAGGCTCCGAGCCGCGGATCCGCACCGACCCGCCCCAGCATCCGCAACAGCCGACAGCGCCGCGACGCCTCGCCGCCCTCCGGCTCCGACAGATCGACGTCCCCGGGTGTTCCCTCCGGACGTTTCCCCAACTCCAGTGTCACCGCGCCCAGATGACACGCCCCGAGCGGGCCCGTGATCGCCTCCACCCGCTCGCGCAACCCGGACCACTCCCGGCCCGGACCGGCGCCGAGCAGGACCGACAGATTGAGGATCTCCCCGTGCCGGCGCAGGATCGCCTGGTCGAGCCGGTCCGCGGACTGCACGCCAGCCACCACGACCGCGCTGTGCGGGGCAGGCAGCGGATCCGGCACCCGGACCGGCAGCGTGGCGTACAACTCCCCGTCGGCATGCTGCAGTTCACGAAAGCGCCCCCACATCGCCCGGACGGAGGCCATCCCTTCTTCGGCGCGTCCGCCGTACAGCGGGACGAAGACGTGGACCGCGACCTCCTGCTCCGTGACCTCCCGCTCCGCCGACTCTCCCTCGGTCACGTGCCGGTACACCCCCGCCTCGCGTCGCCACTCCCGGCGTTCTCGCTACAGTTGAGCCCATGCAGTCTAGGGCGGATTCACCCGGAACGGACATGGATGCCGCGGTGCTCACGCGGGGCCGCGAGTTGCTCAAGGACTTCCTCAAATGGCGCCTCCCGCAGGCTGCTTGGTCCCGGCCCGCCGCCGCGGTCGAGGCGCTCGCCGCAGCGCACGACGCGCAGGACGGGCCCGCCCTCAAAGTCGCCGTCGCCCGGCTCGAAGTCCTCAGCCCGAACCGGGTGGACCGCATCGCCGACCCGGCCGACGTCCCGCCGCCGGAGCCCCTGCGGGAGCGGGTCACCGCCCTGGTGCACCTCATCGCCGAACCGGACGAGAGCACGGCGGGGGAAGCCGACGGCACCGACCGGCGCTGAGGCGGGACGGGCGGCCCCGGTGAAGCCGTCGCCGTACCGCCGCCTGCGGCTGGCCCTGGCGCTGCGGCGCGCCCGCGGGGTGACCGTGGACGGCCGCTTCCCGCGCCGTACGGACCGGGCCGTCGACCTTCTGGAGGCCGCCCTCGGCAGTGCCGGGCGGGAGGACCGGGTGTCGCTGCTGGAGGGGATCGCCGCGTTGCACGCCGAGTCGGCCCGGCGCGGTGGTGGTGCCCGCGCGGGGGTTCGGTCGGTGGAGGCGCTGCGCCGGGCCCTGGCCGACGCGGGGCCGGACGAGGCGGTGGTCCTCGCTCAACTCGCCGAGGCCCAGGCCGCGTTGCACGCGACGACGGGCGACTCCGGGCTGCTGCGGGAGGCCGTCGCCACCGCGCGCCGGGCGGCGGAGCGGGCCCCGGACGACCCGCTCTCCCGGATCATGGTCCTTTCGTCGGTGGCCGAACTGCTGCTGCGGGCGGGATCGGACCTCGACGACCCCGAGCTGTTCGAGGAGGTCGTCGTGGTGATCGGGGACTCGCTCGCCGCGGGCGGCGGTTCGCCGCTGCACCTGGCCCAGGCCCACCGGATGCGGTACGAGCACGACGGCAGGGCCGAGACGCTCGCGCGTGCCGAGGCGGCGGCCCGGGACGCCGTGGGGCAGTGCGAGGAGCACGGGCTCGACGCGGCCGACGAATACGCCGAACTCGCCCAGGTCCTGCGCTACCGCTCCGGCCGCAGCGACGATCCGCGGCTCGCCCGGGAGGCCGCGGCCGCGGCACGCGACGCGCTGGACCGCACGGCCGACGGCGACGAGGAACACGCCAAGCGGGCCTGCTTGCTGGCGGGCGCCCTGACCGAATGCCACTACGCCGGGGACCCGGAGGCACTGGCGGAGGCGGTCACGGTCGTACGCGCGGCGACGGCCTCCGAAACGGTGCGACCGGGGCCGGCGGCCGACCTCCCCGGGACAACGGGCCACTCGGCCGACGCCACCCGGCCCGCGGGCCGCTCCGACGTGTGGCAGATCGCCGCCGCGGTGCTGTGCGAATGGGCCGACCAGCACGAGGACTTCGGCGTGGCGGAGGAGGCCGAGGAGGCGGCGCGGACCGCGCTGGCCCTGGCCGGGGACGACGGGCAGCGACGGGCCGACGCACTCGACACCCTCGCCGACGTCCTGCGCTGCGCGTATCTGCTGAGCGAGGACCCCGGATCGCTGGACGAGGGGATCGCGTACCGCGAGTCGGCTGCCCGGATCGAGGTCGGCCCGCCCGGCGACCGTGCCGGGCGCATCGGCAACCTCGGAGTCCTGCTGCTCCTGAGGTACGAGGAGACCGGCGAGAGTGTCGAACTGGACGCGGCGATCGGCCGGTTCGGCGAGGCCCTCGCCCTGCTCGGCGACGGCCACCCCGACGCCGGGATCCACTTCAACAACCTCAGCGCCGCCCTCGCCGCCCGCACCCGGCTGCACGGCGCCGACGACGAACTGGACGCCGCGATCACCGCCGGCCGGGCTGCCGTACGCGGCGACGGTCCCGCCCACCAACGGGTGCTGCGGCTGAGCAACCTCGGCGGGGCGCTGTACGCGCGCTACACCCGAGACGGCGACCTCGCCGACCTCGACGAGGACATCGACCTCCAGCGCGAGGCGCTGCACCTGGTCCCGGCGGGCCACCCCGAACGGCCCGGTCTGCTGAGCAATCTGGCCACCGCCCTCACCGAACGCCACGAGGCGCTCGGCGTCCGGGACGACCTGTCCGAGGCGCTCACGCTCCTGGAGGAGGCGATGGCGGCGGGGCCGGCGCCCCGGCGGCTGGCGACGGTCGCGGGCGCCCACGGCCTGGCGCTGCACGCGCTCCACACGATCACCGGCGACCAGGACACGCTGGAGCGGGCCCTCGCCTGTCTGCGCACGGCCGTGGCGGCCACCACGCCCACCGATCCGCACCTCCCGCTCCAACTCGCCAACCTGGCCGCCACGTTGCGGGTGGCGTCGACGCATCGCGCGGCGGCGGCAGCGGAGGCCGTCGAGGCGGCGCGCGGTGCCCTGACCGCCCTCGGCGAGGGCCGGTCGGCCACCGCGGTCCGCGGCAGTCTGCTCCTCGCCCTGGCCGCCCGGTCCGGTGACGGGGACCTCGACGAGGCGGTGACACTGGCCCACCGGGTGGTCGCGGGCACCCCGCGGGACGATCCCGGCCTGAGCCGCTCGCTGGCCAACCTCGCGTACGTACTGAACCTGCGGTACGAGTCGACCCACGCGGCGGACGACCTGGCAGGCGTACGCGACGCGCTGCGCGCCGCCGCCCGGACCGGGACCGGCCCGGCGGACGTACGGCTGTACGCCGCCCGCGAAGAGGGCCGGCTCGCGGCGCTGACGGGCGATCCGCGGGCCGCGGCCGAGGCGTTCGCGCTCGGGGTGGAACTGCTGCCGGCCGCCACGCCCCGTCGGCTGGAGCGGCCCGACGCCCAGCGGAGGCTCGCCGAGGCCGCGGGGCTGGCGAGCGACGCGGCCGCGATGTGCCTGGCCTGCGGGGAACCCGAGCGGGCGCTGAGCCTGCTGGAGCTCGGGCGCGGAGTGCTCCTGAACCGCCGGTCGGGGATCCGCGCCGACCTCGCGGACCTTCACGACGCCGACGCCGGTCTCGCCCGGCGCTTCGAGGAACTGCGCGACGCGCTCGACCGCCTGGACCGTCCCCCGCTGACGCTGCCGGACCTTCCGCCGGTGACGGAGGCAACGGGCCGGGAGCGGGAACGCCGCCGGGATCTGGAGGCCGAACTCGCCCTCGTCGTCCGCAGGATCAGGGCGCTGCCCGGACAGGCCGGATTCCAACTGCCGCCGTCCGTCGAGTCGTTGCTGGCCGAGGCCGCACACGGTCCGGTGGTCGTGGTGAACGTCAGCGGGTACCGCTGCGACGCGCTGGTGCTCACCGCCGAGGGGCTGCGGCACGTGCCGCTGGACGGCCTGGACGCGGACGAGGTGGAGGAGGCGGCGGACGCGTTCCACACGGACGTCGTCACCGCGCTGGATCCCCGGGCCACCCAGGACGAGGTGGACATCGCCAACGAACGCGTCACCGCGACGCTCGACCTGCTGTGGCGGGAGGTGGCCGCCCCGGTCCTCGCCGCGCTGCGGGTGACCGGTCCGGACACCCGTGTCTGGTGGGTGCCGACCCGGGCGCTGTGCCGGCTGCCGTTGCACGCCGCGACGGCGGCGGACGCCCAGGACGCCTCGGGGATCCCGAAGTCGCTGGTGGACCGCACGGTGTCGTCGTACACGCCCACGGTCAGCGCGCTGCACCACGCGCGGGCCCGTGGTGCGGCACCGGACCGTACGGTGGCGGCCGTCGTGTACGCCGACGTACGCCGACCGGGACTGCCGGAACTGCCCGCCGCGCGACGCGAGGCCCGAGCGGCGGCGGACAGTCTCGGCGTCGAACCGCTCGACCTCGCCGTGTGCGGGCGGGACGTCCTCGTCTCCGCGCTGATCACCTGCACCCATCTGCACATGGCGCTGCACGCGGTGGCGGACCAGGACGACCCGGGCACCAGCCGCTTCCTGCTGCCGGACCTCGATCTGACGTTCGCCGAGATCGCCGCGCGCCGCGGCGGCTGGGGCCGTCTCGCGTACCTCTCGGCGTGCGAGACGACGTACACGCCCCGCGACCTCGCGGACGAGGCGATCCACCTCACGTCCGCGTTCCTGCTCGTCGGGTTCTCCGGGGTGATCGGCACCCTGTGGCGGGTACCGGACGCCGTCGCCGAGACGACGGCCCGCGCGTTCTACGACGCCCTGGACACCGCCCGCGACCAACCGGCCGTCGCCCTGGCCCGCACGGCGCGCCTGGTCCGCGTCCACTACGCCGACGCCCCCGCGGCATGGGCGGCCCATCACCACGTCGGCATCTGAGAACCCTGGGGCCTGCGGCGGACCTGGCGCCAACTACCCGATACGCAGCCGCAGTTCGTCCTCCATGCCAACGGCGGCCAGAGCGCCCGAAGTTGAACCCGCAGCAGCCGAACTCGCCGTAGTGGTGGGCTTTGTGCGGAGTGGTGGCGATGTATCGATTCGGCTAACACCTATCCGGGTTGTGCAGGAAATGTGTGCACCGTGTGATTGAATCATGCACAACTCGGCCAGGTGGCCAGATCTCGACCGTTCGGTTCCCCGTGTCCTGTGGCCCAACAGCAGGATGTCCGCGCGCTCGTGCAGGTCAGTCCGCCCGGCCGAGCCGGTACGAACGTGCGGCAGGGGCGGGGGTGGTCGATCCGCGCGCGCCACGTCACCGTGCCGGCACACCGCGACTGCGGTGCCACCTGCCGTCACGTACGTGAAGGGAACTCTCCATGACCGTCACCGCCACCGCCGCCACCGTCTCCGACTTCTACTACGGTGCCGTGACCCCCGTCGCCGCCTATCTGATGGCGTGCCTCGGAGCCGCCCTCGGGCTGCGCTGCACGACCCGTTCGCTGCGCCGCCCGCAGCACAGAGCCCCTTGGCTGGCGCTCGGCGCCGTCTCGATCGGCTGCGGCATATGGACCATGCACTTCATCGCCATGATCGGCTTCAGCGTCGAGGGCGCGCTCGTCAACTACGACGCCACGAAGACCCTCTTGAGCCTCGTCGTGGCGATCGCCGTGGTCGCCGTAGGAGTGTTCCTCGTCGGTTACCGGGGCGGCTCCCCGCTGAACCTGGGTGTGGCCGGCGCGGTCACCGGGCTCGGTGTCGCGGCCATGCACTACCTCGGCATGGCCGCCATCCACACGAACGGCACCCTCCACTACGACCCCATGACCGTGGCGCTCTCCATCGTGATCGCCATCGCGGCCGCCACCGCGGCGCTGTGGGCGGCGGTCTCCATCCACGCGCTGTGGGCGAGCCTCGGCGCGAGCCTGGTGATGGGCGTCGCCGTGACCGGCATGCACTACACCGGCATGGCCGCGGTCTCCGTCCACCTCACCGATCCGGCCGGTTCCTCGCAGTCCTCGGCCGACCTGGTCGCCTTCCTCCTCGTCATGCTCGCCGGCCCGCTCCTCGTCCTCCTGGTCGCCGCCGTGATCGTCATGTTCGACCCGGACATGATGCTCGGCGAGACCGAGGCGGAGGGGGCGGAGCCCGAGCCGGAACCGCTGTTCGGCGGCGACTCCGTGTTCCCGGCGAGGGAGCCGTCGCAGACCCACACCTCCTGGTGACCTGACTCCCGGGTCCATCGGTTCAGTCCGACAACGCCCACAACAGCCGGTAGTACCTGATCCGTTCCGGGTCCGGCTCGACTCCGTAGGCGTCGAGCAACGGCTCTTCCCAGCCGGGACCGTAGTTCCACCGCGTACTCCACGTCGCGATGGCGAGGTCGGCCCAGCGGTCGGCGACACCGAGCGCGCCGAGGTCCACGTGACCGCTGCACATGCCGTCACCGCCGATCAGGGTGTTCGGAGCGCAGGCGTCGCCATGGCAGACGACGAGTTCATCGACCGGAGGGATGTCGGCGAGCACCCCGAGCGCACGCTCTACGGTCCCGAGGTGCTGGAAGTCCTCGGACCAGTCACCCGGATCGATCCGGCCCGCCGCCGCTCGGGACCGTACCGCCTCCAGCCGCTGACCGGCCGACCAGTCGAACGGGCAGTCCGCGACGGGTAGTTGCTCGTGCAGGGCGCGCAGTCCGGTACCGATGGCGCGTACCGCGGTGCCGGGGTCGCGCTTCCAGTGGTCGTCCACCGCCATGCGCCCGGGCAGGCCGGCTGTGACGATCCAGGACCCCGTTTCGTCCGCGCCCTCGTCGACGACGCGCGGCACCACGGTGAACGCCACCGCCCAGCGCAGGCGCACCACCTCGGCCGAGAGGTCGATGCCGCTGCCCGCCGGCGTCCACTTCACGAACTGCCGCGCATCCTCCGGGCCGACCTGGAACGTCAGACCGCCGGCTTCGTTCTTCCATACGGCCCGCACCGGCCGCCCCGCCGCGAGCTCGGTGACGATCCAGGGAAGCTCGACCGGCCCTTGGGGCGACGTCACCATCGCCACGCCGTCACCCGTTCCCGTGCAGTGGGCGGTGGGTGAGGAGGTCGCCGGGCTGGCAGTCGAGGACTTCGCAGATGCGGGTCAGGGTGCTGAAGCGGATGGCCTTCGCACGGCCGTTCTTGAGGATGGACAGGTTGACGTTCGTGACGCCTACCTGGGCGGCCAGTTCGGCCAGGGTCATGCCGCGTTCCTCCAGAATCCGGTCGAGGTGGACCTCGATGGCGTGCGGGTCGGCCTCGGCGGGGGACATCAGATGACGCCTTCGAGGTCTTCGCGCATCACGGTGCCGACCCGCATGATCCGGGCCAGGGAGAGCAGCCCGATGCCGGTGAGCAGTGCGAAGTACGGCATGCCGTGGTCGACGTCGTAGAGCAACGGCCTGTGGTCCGCTGTGCGCAGGGAGTTGAGCAGGGCGGCTCCCGCGACGCTCTCGGTGACGTGGCAGACGAGGCTGCCGACGGCCAGGTACCAGCCCAGGAGGCGTAGACGGCCCGCGGTGCGGAAGGTGTACGGGCCGTCCTGGCGTGCGGCGCGGATCAGCCAGTACAGAAGGAACAGGGCGCCGACGTAGAGGGCGGAGGACGGCAGCTCGGTCAGTGTGCTGAGCAGGCGTGCGCCGCCGCTCGGGGAGTAGTCGCAGTACCGCGGTGTGAACGAGACCTCGATGCCGGGCCTGGGCTCCATGACCCGGCTGAACCAGTCCTCACCGCCGCCCTGTGCGGACGGGTCGGTGGCGCAGACCGAACCGTCGCCCCATCCGAAGACGCCGCCGATCCCGACCGCGGCGTACGCCTTCAGCATCAGGAACACCGCGAGCAGCGCGCAGAGCGCGATGACCACGCCGGCCATGGGTTCCAGCGGGTTTCTGCTGCCGTTCTCGGCCTCGGTCGACTCGTCGGTCATGGCGGACCGCCCCCTGTGTATCGTTTATCGATGTTATCGAAAAACGATACAGCGATGGGTGCGTGGAAGGCAAGCGGCCTGCACGCCCGCCGCCTTACGTCCGGCAGGGTCCAACTCGCCCCGCTGGCCGAGGTGTTATCGCACCTCGACCCATGCGGCCACGAGTTCCGGGACGTACATCGTCGCTTGCACCTCCCTGCACGCGCGCGCCGTGCGAGCCCGCAGTGTGTCGATGTCGACCTCCTCGGCAGTGGCGATGCCGCCGCGCTCCATCACCGGCAGGAGGCTGCGCGCCGACTCGGCGATGAGAGTCACCGCCGCCGAGTCGGGACCGCCCGTGGGCACGGCGACCGCCACGCTCGGATCGGACGGCCCCGAGAGCCGCAGGACGTCTGCCAGTCGCTCACCCATGTCGGGGTCGCGGCGGCCTTCGCGGAGTGCCGCACTGATCCATCCCACGGACTCCGTCACCAGCGGTACCGCGGGTACGGCGCGGGTCCGTGAAATATTGAAGTCCTGGAACGTGACCACACCACCGGGACGCACCAGCCGTGTCAGCCCCTTGACCGTCGCCACCGGATCGTCCAGATGAATCAGGATCAGCCGTCCCACCAGGGCGTCGAAAGGCTCGGACATTTCGAGATCGGGGAGCCTGCCCTGCTCGAAGGTGACATTCCCGAAGGGTGACGCGGCCGCATTCCCACGGGCACGCTCCAGGACCCCCGGGTCCATGTCCACGCCGAGAACGCGGCCGCTCCGGCCGACAACACGCGCGGCGGCCAGTGACACTTCGCCCGTGCCGCAGCCGACGTCGAGAACGCGCATTTCCTCCTTCAGGCCCGCCGTCGGCAACAGAAAGGCCCGGACGGCAGTCTTCGGCGTGATCATGGAGTGATCGGGCGGATCTCTGTGGATTCCACAGCCGCCCGTCAGCCGGTGATGCCGACGACCGAGCGGAGGAGCCCGGCGAAGGTGCGCGGATCGGCACCGGTGAGCTTCTGCCACTGGCCGAGCCGGTAGGCCACCGTGTTGGGGTGGATCCCGAGGGCGGTGGCGGAACGGGCCAGCGACGAGCCGGAGTCGGCGAAGGCGATCACCGTCTCCGCCAACAGGAGGTGCTCGTCCGCGACTTGGCGGACTTCGGCGAACAGGGGCTGCAGCCGCTCCCGGCTGTCGATGAGACTCGCCTGGAGCCAGACGTCCTCGAACGACGTGGCTCGGCCGCCCTGTGACGCGACGGTGAGGGCGCGTTCCGCGTCGGCGATGCTCATCTCCGCGCCCGCGAGCCCGGACCGGTCGAGTCCGACGCCCACCCGCGCGTCGTCGCCGGACAGGTTGATCACGCGGGTGGCCAGGTCGGCCGGGTCGACCCGCTGGGTGACCGCGACCATCAACTGCCCGCTCAGGCCGCAGGAGACCCGTCCGGCGAGCTGCCGCGCCGCACGTTGCAGCAGGCCGAGATGCCCTTCCGCGGCCCACGGGGCAGCCGGCGTGCACAGGGCGCCGAAGTCACCGTCCGGGTCGAATCCCAGTTCACGGGCGATCTCGGCGGTGTGCTCGCGGGGCGCCCCGCCGGTGCGGAGCAGTTCGAGGAAGCGCTGCCGCAGACCGGCCTCGCGCCCGTACCGTGACCCGGCCTCGTCCGCGAAGGCGTCCGCGACGACGCCGCTCACCGACTGGACCCACATCCACAGTGGTGCGACCAGTTCGACGGCGGTGTCCGCGGCCGTCGTACCTCGCGCCGTTGCCCGCAGCTCGTCCCAGAGCCGACGGGCGCCGATGTGAAAGGTCGCGAGCGCGTCTTGGACCGTAGTACGCCCTCCGGCGTGACTCGGCCTGGAACTCCAGCAGTTGCTCGGCCGTCGGTTCCACATCGAGGGCGAGACCCCGCAGGAGGGCATGCAGCCGGCTGTGCACGGTCGCGCGCTGCTCGGCCAGCGGCAGCGCCGCGTAGGAGGGGAGCTCGCGCCTGATGTCGTGGGTGACGACGTCGCTGAGCCCGTCGAGCCGCGACAGCAGGGATTCGCACAGCACGCGCAGCCGATGCCCGTCGGGCCGAACAGGAGAGGACGTCACGCCCGACACTGTCGAATCGACAAAGCACCCATGTCAATCCGCCTCACGCGGAGTGACGGGTGCTGAACGCGTGATCATGAGCGGACGCGGGCAGGGCCGGCCTGAGACCACCGGGCCTGGAGGGATCGACGATTGCGCCCCCACCGGTCACGTGGCACCAACTCAGGCCCTACGACGGCCCGTTCGGCTCCGCTTGCGAAGTCTCGGGTGTCTCCGCCGGGGCGGGTGGCCGATCCGCCGGTTGCGGTCCGGGCTCCGGGTCGGGCTGGTGGCCGCCGCGCAGGGCCGAGGCGACCGCGGAGACCAGGGCCATGCCCGCGGCGACGCTGAAGACGATGGTCAGGCCGCGGTGGAACGGGCCCGAGACCAGCTGGGGGAAGAAGGTGTGGCCGGTCAGGACGGCGCGCTGGGCGGCGGTGACGTGGTCGAGGGTTCCGTCGGACGCGAGCAGGTGCTGGATGGGGTTGTTGCCGAGGAACGTGGCGAACAGCGTGCTCACCGGAGGCAGCGACGCCGCCTGCTCGGCCGCGCCGGCCGGTACCCCGTGCATCTGAAGCCCGTGGCTCAGCGTCCTGGGCAGCGAGGTCGCGAGCCCGGACACCATCAGGGAGAAGAACACGCCGATGGACAGCGCGGTGCCCGAGTTCTGGAAGGTGGACCGCATGCCCGAGGCGACACCCCGGTACTCGCTCGGCACGCTGCCCATGATGGACGACGTGTTGGGCGCGGAGAACATGCCCTGGCCGAGACCGTTGAGCAGCAGCAGCGCCGCGAACGTCCCGTAGTCGAAGTCGATGGGCAGTGCGAGCAGACCGAGGAAGGAGAGCGCCACGACGATCAGTCCGACCGTCGAGAACATCCGGGCGCCGAACCGGTCCGACAGATAGCCGGACACGGGCCCGGCGATGAGGAAGCCGACGGTGAGCGGCAGCATGAAGATGCCCGCCCACAGCGGGGTGTCCTCGTAGTCGTAGCCGTGCAACGGCAGCCAGATGCCCTGTAGCCAGATGATCAGCATGAACTGCAGCCCGCCCCGCGCGATCGCGGTGAGCAGGGCGGCCAGGTTGCCCGCGGCGAAGGCGCGCACCTTGAACAGGGCCAGGTTGAACATCGGTTCGGCGATGCGCGTCTCGACGTAGCAGAAGACCAGCAGCAGGACGACGCCACCGATCAGGCCGCTGAGCACCCACGGGTTTCCCCAGCCGGTGGCGCTGCCGCCGTAGGGCTGGATGCCATAGGTGATGCCCGCGAGGAGGATTCCGGCGCCCGCCGCGAAGGTGAGGTTGCCCAGCCAGTCGATGCGGCCGGGGCGGCCGGCCGAGGTCTCGCGCAGGCTCAGGTACGACCAGATCGTGCCGGTGACGCTGATCGGCACGCTCACCCAGAACACCGCGCGCCAGTCGACGACGGCCAGCAGACCACCGGCGAGAAGGCCGAGGAACTGGCCGGCGAGCGCGGTGATCTGGTTGACGCCGAGGGCCATTCCGCGCTGCCGGGCGGGGAAGGCGTCGGTGAGGATGGCGGCCGAGTTGGCGGTGAGCATGGAACCGCCGAAGGCCTGCACGATCCGCCAGAGGATCAGCCACATCGCGCCCGCTCCCGCGCGGAACGGGTCGAGGGACAGCGCGACGGACGCGCACGCGAAGATCAGGAAGCCGATGTTGTAGATCTTCACCCGGCCGAACATGTCACCGAGCCGGCCGAGCACGACGACCAGCACCGCCGAGACCAGCAGATAGCCCAGGATCATCCAGAGCAGATAGCCGATGTTGCCGGGCGCGAGCGGATCGAGGCCGATACCGCGGAAGATCGCGGGCAGCGAGATGATCACGATCGAGGCGTCCATCGTGGCGATCAGCACGCCGAGCGTGGTGTTCGACAGCGCGACCCACTTGTAGTTCGGCCCGGGGGGAGTGTCCTTACGGCGCCCCGAGCGCACGGCGCTCAGCAGCGACGGCCGGCCGGCCCCGGTCTCCTGTCCGTCGCCGGATATGTGTGCCGGCTCGGTCACAGTCGCTCCGCCAGTCGGTCGAGAAGGGGCAGGGCCGACGCGAGGGTCGCGCGCTCCTCCGCGGTGAACTCGTCGAGGACGGCCCCGAGCCGGTGGACCGACGCGGAGCGTCGCTCGGCCAGCACGGCGCGTCCCTCGTCCGTGATCGCCACGATGCTCCGCCGCCCGTCCGCGGCATCGGGGCTACGGCCGACCAGCCCGCGCTGTTCGAGCACCGCGAGGGTGCTGGCCATCGCCTGCGGGCGTACCCGCTCGGCCTCGGCGAGGGATGTCGGCGACTCGGAGCCGTCACGGGCGAGCCGGGCCAGGACCGAGACTCCGGAGAGTGACACGTCTCCCACGGCGTGCGCCTGACGCAGGCGCCGGGTCACCCGGCCCACCGCGAGCCGCAGTTCGGACGCGAGCCGGGCGGTGTCGTCCGGGCCGTTCACCTTCATGGTTACCCACAGTAGATTTAACAGCCCGAACTGCTCAACCAATTGTTAGTAAATCGCGCGAGGAGGCTGTCGGTGGAGAGAGGACGCCCCACGGGACTGTTCGTCGGCCTGTGCACCCTGGACGTCATCCAGCTCGTGGACCACGCACCCGGCTCGAACGAGAAACTCACCGCCCGGGACCAGGTCGTCGCCGCGGGCGGCCCGGCGGCGAACGCGGCCGTGGCCTTCGGCCACTTGGGCGGCGCGGCCACACTCCTGACCGCAATCGGCGCCCACCCGTTGGGAGTTGGGGTAGCGGCAGAGCTGGACGCGCTGGGCGTGGCCGTCTCCGACCTGGCCGCCGACTCGGCGCGGCCGCCCGCGGTCTCCTCCGTCCTGGTGACCGTGTCCACCGGAGAACGCGCCGTCGCCTCGACCAACGCGACGGCACACCGGCTCGCCCCGCCCGACGACCTCGACGCGCTGGTGGCGGACTGCGACATCGTCGAGTTCGACGGCCACCACAGGGAGCTGGCCGTCGCCGCGGCCCGCTCCGCGCGTGCCCTCGGCCGTAAGACCCTTTTCGACGGCGGCAGTTGGAAGCCCGGCACCCAGAACCTGCTGCCCTTCATCGACGTGGCCCTCTGCTCGGCCGACTTCCACCCACCCGGCACGAGCACATCGACGGACACGCTGCGCTTCCTGCGGGACCACGGGGTCGTCTGGTCGGCGGTGAGCGGAGGAGCGGACCCCATCGTCTGGGCAGGCCCGGGCGGCGAAGGCACGGTGGACGTGCCGTCGGTGAAGGTGGCGGACACGCTCGGCGCGGGTGACGTTCTGCACGGTGCGTTCGCCCATCACCTCGCGCTGCAAGGCCACTTGAGCTCGGAGGGCTTCGCCGAGGCGTTGAGCGGAGCGGCCGCAGTGGCCTCGCGGGCCTGCGCCTCGTTCGGCACGCGAGCGTGGATGCGGGAGGGGTGACCCGGTCGTCTCATCCGGACCTGAGAGGATCATCAGGAACGTGCGCGTCACCGGACCGTACGCGACAGGGGTGGGAAACATGATCGGTGCGGTGCTGCTCGGCTTCTTGGTGCTTCTCATCGGCGGATGCGCGTGTGTGGTGTGGGCCGAGCGCGGCGGCCCCCGCTGGGCCCGTGTCGTGGCGACCGTGACCCTCACCGCGAGCGAACTCCTGCGCAGCTCCGACAAGAAGCGGCTTCGGGGCGTGAACCAGAGCAGCCAGGACGACGACTAGTACGGGCACTTCGATGAGGCGCCGGCCTGGTGATCGCGGGGGTCGAGGCGGGGTACGGGGGCACGCCTCCGGACCGCGAAGCGGGAACGCGTCCGGACGGCAACCGGGTACGCCGATACCCCGGCCGGCACCGCCACCTGACCCTGGTCATGGCCGCCCACGCCGGCCGCGGTCATCCACCTCGGCCTCGCCGAGGTCGGACATCCGATCACCCGCGGCACATGCTGAACCGGTCGGGGAACTCGCCGGGACGGAACCCTTTTCCGCACTCCAACATGCCTAGACTGAGCCGTCGTTGATCGTTTCACGGACGGTCTCAGGAGGACCACATGCCCCGCACCCCGTCTCGACGCACCGCTCTGCGCGGCCTGGTCGCAGGCTCAGCCGTGGTGATCGGCTTCGACCCCTTCTCCCGCGGCTGGGCGGTGACCGACACCGGCCGGCCGCTCACCGGCCTGCCCCATCTGGACGGGACGCTTCACACCGACGACGCCTCGCTCAGCGCCGACGCCGACGACTTCGGGCACATCGTGCACCGGCGTCCGGCCGCGGTGCTGCGGCCCGGCTCTGTGCGGGACGTCGTCGCGATGGTCCGGTTCTGCAATCTGCACGGCCTCCGCGTGGCCCCGCGCGGACAGGGCCACGGGACGAACGGGCAGGCGCAGGTCGAGGGCGGCCTGATCATCGAGACCGGGCCGCTCGCCTCCATCGGCCCTGTGCGGACGGGGAGTTCACGCGTCACGGTCGGCGCGGGCGCCAAGTGGAGCGACGTCGCCAAGGCGGCCATCGCCCATGGTCTGACCCCGCCCGTCTTCACCGACTACCTCGAACTCTCCGTCGGCGGCACCCTCTCCGTCGGCGGCCTGGGCGGCCAGAGCCACCAGCAGGGCGCGCAGGTCGACAACGTCCTCGAACTCGAAGTCGTCACCGGAGCAGGGGAGTTGCTCCGCTGTTCCCCGACCCGCCACCCCGACCTCTTCCATGCCGTGCTCGCCGGCCTGGGCCAGTGCGCGGTGATCGTCGGCGCCACTCTGCGCCTGGTCCCGGCCCCGGAGACCGTACGGCACTACCTCCTGCCGTACGACGATCTCCAGACCTTCCTCGACGATCAGCAACTCCTCGCCACCGAGGGGCGTTTCGCCTACCTGGAGGGCCAGGTCGGCGCGGACACCGCCGGGGCCTTCAACCAGTTCGCCATCGAGGCCGTCGCCTACGGGCCGCCGGTGGGGGACACCCCCGACGACACGGTTCTCCTGCGGGGGCTGCGCCATGTCGCGTCCGGCGCGCAGATCACCGACCTCGGCTATTACGACTTCCTCGACCGGCTGGCCGCCTCCGTCGCCGCCCTGAAGGAAGCGGGTCTGTGGGCCTACGCCCACCCCTGGCTCAACGTCGTCATTCCGGGCCGTAGCACCGCAGACGTGGCCGACGCCCTGCTGGATGCACTCACACCGGCCGACCTCGGACCCGGCGTCGTCCTCCTGTACCCCCTGCTGCGCGAGCACCTCCACACCCCGCTGCTGCGCATGCCCGACGACCCGATGCCCTACCTGTTCGCGGTCCTCCGCGCCGCGCCGCCCGAGGACACGGCGACCGTGCAACGGTTGCTGAGCGCCAACCGGTCCGCGTACGAGACCGTCCAGGCGGCCGGCGGCACCCAGTACCCGGTCGGCTCGATCCCCTTCCAACACGCCGACTGGCAGCGGCACTTCGGGCCGGTCTGGCACCGGTTCGCGGAGGCCAGGAAGACGTACGACCCGAAGGGGATCCTGGTTCCGGGGCAGGGCATCTTCTGAACGTCGATGCCGTTCTAGCCGGGAGGCAGCTCCGCCAGCGCGTCGCGCAACGCGGCGCGGGAGGCCACGCCCAGCTTCGGGAAGAGCTGGCGCAGGTGGGCGGCCACGGTGCGGGGAGAGAGGAAGAGGCGCTCGGCGATCTGCTTGTTGGTGAGACCGGCCGCCGCGAGGAGCGCGATCTCCCGCTGCTGAGGTGTCAGTGACGCCGGGCCGGTGACCCCGGCGGCTGTGACGGACAGGCCGGTCGCCCGCAGCTCGTTGCCCGCCCGGGCCGTCCAGGGGCGGGCGCCGAGCCGCTCGAACGTGTCGATGGCGTCGGCGAGTTGGGTGCGCGCCTGGGTCGTGGCCTTCACCCGGCGGAGGCGTTCGCCGTGGGCGAGCCGGACCCGGGCCAGTTCGAAGGGCCAGCGGTCGGTGCCGGGTACGGCGAGCGCCTCCTGGAACAGGTCGAGTGCTTCGTGGTCTACGGCTGCGATCGCCGCCGACGCTTTCACGAGCAGGGCGAGCCGCGGCGAGATCGCGGCGATGCCGGCCTCATGTGCCGCCGCCGCGTGGGCTGTTGCCTCCGAGGTACGGCCGGTTCTGACCGCGGCCTCGACGAGATCCATGACGACGAACAGGGCCGGGGGGACGTGCGAGGCGAGTTCCCCCGCGCGGCTGATGGCGCACGCGTGGCGGTACGCGTCCTCGAACCTGCCCTGGCCGAGCGCCGCGAGCGCCCTCGCGTGCGAGGCGCACGACAGGTAGGAGCCCACACCGCGCGGTGTCGCCCACAGGGTCATCTCGTCCGTGAGGGCTTTGGTCGCGGCCTCGTCGCCTCGGGCGGCGGCGACAAGCGCCCGTTGGTACAGGAACTCCGTCGACAGCAGCTGGTAGCTGTGGGCTTCGCCCAGGTCCCGTCCCTGCGCGGCCTGCGCCTCCAACTCGTCCCATTCACCTGCCGCGAAATGGTCCCGGCCCAGGTACACCAGTCCCTGGATCTCCACGGTGAGCGAGCTGTTGTCCCGCCCGTCGCGCAGCACGCGCCGCAGCGCCGTCCTGCACGCCGGCAACCGGTCGACGTAGAGAGAGGTCATCGCCAGCCGGATGATCCGGACCGGGTCGGCCTCCTGGTCCAGGGAGGCGATGGCCTCGTCGAGCCTGCCGAGCGCGGGCGGTGCCGTGCGCGCCGGGTCGGCCATCGTGCTGAGGGTCAGGGCGAGTTGGTCCGGGACCTCCGGTTTCAGCAGGCCGAGCGCCCGGTGCAGCGGCTTCCACAGCTCCGTGCGCTGACTGCTCTGGCACAGCCAGGCGAGGGTGTACAGCGCGTCGATCATGGTGGGATCGGCGGCGTCGTACGGCTGGTGCTGCATGTCGATCGCGCCGACGAGCAGCCGGTGGGCGGTGTCCAGGTCGCCCTCGCCGCTGAGGAGGATGTGGTGCGCGGCGGCGACCGCCGCGACCAACGGACCCGCCCGTCCGCCGTCGGCCAGGCGGGCCTCTTCGAGCAGCCGGGGCACATCGCGCAGATCGCCGGTCAGATCCGCGCCGAGATAGGCCGCCTCCGCGATCCGGCGACTGCGCTCGTAACCGCGCGGGCTCAACTCCGCGGCGCGCAGCAGCGCGGCGATGGCACCGCCCGCGTCACCACGCCGCACGGTGTCGCGTGCCACTTCCTCCAGGAGGCTCGCGACGTCCTCGGTGGGCTCGACCGTGGCATGGGCGAGGTGCCAGGCGCGTCGCTCGGGGCGGTCGGACCAGTACTCCGCCAGGGCGCGATGCACCTCGCGACGCTGCTCGCTGGTGGAAAGTTCCACGACGGCGGACCGCGTGAGGGGATGCCGGAACACCAGCCGGCCGGTGGTCGCGTCCACGAGTCCGGCCCGCTCCGCGGGCGCCAGGTCCTCCATGCCGGTCCGCTCGGACGTGGCCGACGTGAGGACGCGCAGATCGCCGGTGCCGTCCAGGACCGCGTACAGAAGGAGCAGCCGGGTCGACGCGGGCAGTGTCTCGACGCGGGACGCGAACACGGACTGGAGACGGCGGCTCAGCGGCAGCAGCTCGGGGACCGCCGCTCCGGAGCGCTGCGGGTCGGTGAGCGCGACGGGCAGTTCCAGCAGGGCGAGCGGGTTGCCCTGCGCCTCCGCCAGCAGCCGCTCCCGGACGCGCGGGGCCAGAGACGGGGTACGCGCCTCGATCAGCGCCGCCGCGGCCGTCGTATCGAGCGGCTGTACGTCGTGATGGGGAACTCCGCCGCGTTCGAAGAAGCTTCCTTCTCCGGAGCGATAGGCGCCGAGGAAGCCCACCCGGCTGCCGCCCAGGCGACGGGCGGCGAAGCCGAGCACCACGGCGCTGGCACGGTCCAGCCACGGGAGATCGTCGACGATCACCAGCAACGGGCGCTCCGCGGCGGCCCGGACGAGGAGGGTCAGCGCCGCGTTCGACACCAGCAGCTGATCGGAGGGTGCGCCCTGGTCCAGGCCCAGCGCGACACCCAGGGCGGTGCGGTACGGGTCCGTCAGGCGGTCGAGCCCGGGCAGCAGCGGCTGAAGGACCTGGTGGAGACCCGCGAAACTGATCGTGCTCTCGAACTCCACACCGGCGGCACGCACGACCCGCGCGCCCATGCCACGAGCCTGTCCGGCAGCGGCATCCAGCAGCGCCGTCTTGCCGACGCCGGCGTCCCCGGACAGCAGCAGCGCCCCGCCGGAGACCATGGCCTCGTCGACGAAACCCCGGACCAGCCCGAGGTCGTGATCACGGCCGACGAGCATCCCAGCCGGACCCGACAGCGAAGACCCGTCCCCGTCCATGCGCATCTCCCTTCCGACCTCGGAACTTTACGCCCGCTCGTCACTGTCACCTCATGAACAGGCCGCCGTTGACGTCGAGCGTGGCGCCCGTGATGTATCCGGTGTCCTCCCCGGCCAGATGTCCCACGAGTGCGGCCACCTCCTCTTCTGGCATCCGATCCGCAACGGACGGTGCTGCTCCGAGCGGGATCAAGCCGCCGTGCAACAACATCATCTTACCTGGAGATGATTCCTCCGGATAAGCTGGCGTCGGCGTCCGTGGCTGAGAGTCGTTCTTGTCGCGCCTGCTCAACAGCCGACTGGTCAGGCCGAGTTGGCGCGGACGTCGGACCCTGAACGCAAGGGAGGACACGTGAAGATCGTCGTGGGCAAGCAGGTTGATGCCGACGCCGACCGCGTGCGGCTCGTCTGCTGCGACCGTCAGGGATGCCCGATCTGGGAGGAGCCTCTTGGTCTGGCGGCCGGCTACCGGTGGCCCCAACACTCCGTCCACCGGGGCGAGTTGCAGATGCCGCTACTGGACACGGTCCGCACGCGGATCGGGCCCGACGCGGTCCGCACCGGCATGGCCTTCGAACGCTTCGAGCGATCCGAGCGCCAAGGCAGGCGTGACAGCGCACTTCGTGGACCGGCACACCGGCACGTCCGCCGTGATCGAGACCGACGTCCTCGTCGGCGCCGACGGCATCGACTCCCGGCTGAGGGCCCGACTCCACCCCGGCGAAAGGCCCCCGCGCGGGAACGGCGTGCAGATGTGACGGGGCATGAGCCGGTACCCGCACATCCTCGGAGGGCGCGCGATCGTGGTGGCCGGCGGGCCCCCGGGGACAAGTTCGTTGCCTACCCCGTCGCCGACCCGGTGGTCGACGGCGGACCCACGCTGATGAACTGGGTGCTGGAGATCCGTCGGCCGCAGTCCGGTGAGGGACTCGACCGCTCCAACCACCCGATCCCGACGGACGAGGCGCTGGCCGGGCTGTCCGGGTGGGAGCTGCCGTAGGTCGACCTGCCCGAACTGATTCGCGGCTCCACCGGCATCTGCGAATACCCGATGGTGGACCGTGACCCGCTGCCGCGCTGGAGTTCCGGCCGGGTGACGCTGGTCGGCGACGCCGCCCACCCGATGTACCCCATGGGCATGAACGGCGGCTCCCAGCCGATCGTCGACGCGCGTGTCCTGGCCTGGACCCTCTCGCAGGACGATGATCCGGTACGGGCTCTGGAGCGGTACGAGAACCTGCGCCGCGAACCGCTGAACCAACTGGTGCCGGCCAACCGTGAGTTGGGCCCGGAGAAGATCATCGCCATGGCCGAGGAGATCGGCGGCCCGGTGCCCGCGGAGCATGCGACGGCGGTGTCGCAGGGGTACATGAAGCTCGCCGGGTGCACGACCGCCGTGCTCAACTCCAGGGATTCCTGGTCGGTTTCGCCGGTGACGCCCTGAGAGCCGGTCGCCCCCTGAGTGTCGCGGTGAGCGGGACTCAGTGCGCCTCCTCGTGCCGGCGTCGTGGCCGGACCGGAGCGTTCCCGCCGCCCGACGCGGTGGTGCGGCGTGCGGCGGCGCGGGCCGCGCCGTCGGGGATCGTGAAGGCGAAGACGGCGGTCGCCGCGGCGAGGGCGGCCAGGGTCAAGTAGGCATGCTGGTAAGCGGAGATGGGCGGATTCGCCGCGGCTGCCGTGGGTGTGCTCAGGACCAGGGCCGTGGTCACCGCCGCCGGCGCGAAGGCGCCGCCGGTCTGCCGTACGACCGTGTTGAGCGTGGACGCCTGGGCCAGGTCCTTGCGGGAGAGGGTCGCCAGCGAGGCCACCGTGGTCGGCATGAAGACGCCGCCCATGCCGATGCCGAGCAGGAACATGTAGCCGCGGAAGGTCCACAGGCCGGTGTCCTGGTCGCAGGTGGCGAGGAGCAGCAGGACCGCGCTCACCATGGCCAGGCCCGAGCCGATGATGATGCGCGGGCCGACCCTGGAGTAGAGGATCCCGGCGACCTGGACGGTCAGCAGGACGCCGAAGGCCTCGGGGAAGGTGCTCGTGCCGGACTCCAGCGCGGAACGGCCCTGGCCCTGCTGGAGGAAGAGCGGGCCGAGGTACATCGCGCCGAGGATCGGCACCAGGCCCACCAGATTGATCAGGTTGGTGTCGCGGAAGAGCCGGTCGGCGAAGAGCCGGAGCTTCAACAGCGGCTCGGTGACCCGTAGTTCGAAGACGATGGCGGCGGTGAGCAGGACCGCGCCCAGGGCGAGGGCGGTGAGGACGGAGGGGGAGGTCCAGCCGCGGTTGGGGCCCTCGCAGACGCCGAACATCACGCCGCCCAGAGCCGCCGCGCTCAACAGCAGCCCGGTGAGGTCGAAACGGCCGGGCCGGTGCCCGCGGTGCTCGGCGAGGAACAGCGCCCCGAACACCACGGCGGGCAGGCCCAGTGGCAGGTTGACGTAGAACACCCAGCGCCAGGACAGATGGTCCACCAGCAGGCCGCCGAGCATCGGGGCGACGGCTGGGGCTATCTGCTGCGGGATGATCATGTATCGCGAAATCCGCACCTGCTCCCAGGAGTTGAAGGTGCTGTAGAGCAGCGAGGACGCGGCCGGGAACAGTACTCCGGCGGACAGGCCCTGCACCGCGCGGGAGGCGATGAGCTGACCGAGGTCGGCCGCCGCGCCGCACAGCAGTGACGAGACGAGGAAGGCGCCGAGGGCGGTGAGCAACACCCGCTTGGCGCCGAACCGTTCGACCAGCCAGGCGGAGGCGGGGATGGCCATGGCCAGGCAGACCGGATAGACCACGACCACCCCGTCCAGGGCGGCCGTCGTCAGCTGGAACTGGCGCGCGATCGACGGGAGCGCGACGGTCGTGATCGCTCCGTCGACGATCGCTATGAACGTCACGCAGACGCACATGACGGGAACGACGAGACGCTGGCCCGGGCGGCGGAGGCGGAGCCGGCGGAGGTCTGGAGAGCGAGGGCGAGGGGCGAGGGGGACGGGAGGTCGTCGGAACGGCAGCACATGCTGAGCATACTCACTATGTGAGTGCTCATTGCCGCCGCCCGGGGCTCGTACAATCGGCCCTCACCACGGAACGGGGAACGCCATGGCAGTGCACGGCAGCAGCGACATCCTGGTCGACGAGCTCTACGAGACGACGCACCAGCTGCGCCAGTTCGTCGAGATCCGGCTGCGCGCCAACGGTGCCTCGGTCGCCCGCCTGCGCGCCCTGCGGATGCTCGCGCACGCCGAACAGCCCCTCCGTATGCGGGACTTGAGCGAGATGACGGGCGTCGCGGCACGGACCACGACCAGCATCGTCGACAGCCTGGAACGTGACGGTCTGGTGGAGCGCGTACGCCATCCGCACGACCGTCGCGCGTTCCTGCTGCGCCTCACCGACAAGGGGCGGGAGTGTCACCGCGAGGCGGAGGAGATCGACGGTCTCGCGCTCGCGGAGGCGACGGCCGAGCTGGACGCGGAGGACCGGGCGCAGCTACGGACCCTGCTCGCCCGCATCCGGAAGGCGACGGCCTGAGAACCGAAGGCCCGTGTGCTCAGGCGGTGGTCCAGTCGCGGAGCCGGCGGGCGATACGGGGGAGGCCCAGTTCTCCGGAGGCGGCGTCGCGGACGAGTGCCACGGCCGCCTTGGGCGCGTAGTCGAGGCGGCGCTCGTTGAGGATCAGATAGGCCTCGGTGGCGTGCCAGGCGAAGGCCTCGTTCGAGTGCTCCAGGCACGGCAGCTTCGCCAGGGTCTGCAGCAGCGCGGCCGCCTTGAGGTGCAGGGAGCCGTAGATGTCGCGCTCCAACGCGCGGGCGTCGACCCGGGCGGCAGCGGCGTAGAGCGGGCCGTAGTCGTGGACCTGGGGATCGCGGTCGAGGAGCTCGGCGGCGTGCAGGAGGAAGGTGACGTCGAGCGGGTGCGGCGGTTCGGGCTGGGTCACGCGGCGTGCCCCTGCTCCTGGCGCTCGATTTCACGGAGGGCGTCCGCCTCGGCCGCCCGCTGCTCCGCGCTGGGATCAGCGCTGCCCGGCTCGGCCGTGAAAGCCGCGCCACTGCGCGCCATCGACTCCTTGAAGCCCTCACGGAACCGCTCTTCGACAGCCGTCGCACGCGCGTAGGCGGCCGAGAGGATGTACTCCTGAAGGCTGACCCCGGCCTGCTTGGCGGCGGCCTCGATGGCCGCGTGCTGCCGGGGGTCTCGGAAGCGGAGGTTCATGGCTTTCGGCGTGTTCGGCATGGCGTCGACGGTACCAGTGGTACCACGTGCGGGGCAGGTGCCTACACGGGGGTATGGCCCTCCAGGTAGGTGCGCACGGCTGCCGGCAGCCCGACGGCGATGGCATCGGCGAACGACGCCCAGCGCAGCTGCCCCGCGGTGAGTTCAGCCTCCCCCGACGGATCGTCGCTCAACAGCTGGCACACCACAGCGGACCCGCCTCCGGACTCGGATTCCAGAAGGCTCGTTCCGTCCACGAGATAACCCGTGAGTTCATACACCGCCCGCGCGGCAGCGGCCTGCGCCGTCTCGGCCTCCTCGGGAACACCGGACGGCAGACCCCAGCCACCCTGCACATCCACCAGCAGCACCCGCCCGTCGTCCACGACGACCGCGCCCACCGCGTCCTCGGCGGCCTGTTCCAACGCCATGTCCCCACCGTCCCTTCGCGCACGGCATGACCGTTCGTCCGGCCACGTCCGAGCCGGTTTCCTACCCGGGACGGATCGGTTCACGCGGTACGGACGCGCCGCGTGACCCCATAGGCCCCGTCCCGGCAGCGGCGGCTCACGGATCGGACGTGCCCCATACGGTTCCGGCCACACTCCAAGGGGCATTCTCAGCCTGGGCATCACGGGGAACACGGCACCCTCACGCGAGCGGGGGAGACGCGCGGCCCGGCCGTGACCGACGGCCCGCACGAAGCGGGGGCATCAGCACCATCGGAATCCGCAAGGGCGGCACGAACGATGAGCGTGACCGGGACCAGCAACAGGATTTCCGACGGAGTGTTCTTCTCCACCGTCGTCCAAGGCCGCCACATCACCATCGAGTTACCACCGCAGGTATCGCCGGCGCTGCACGGACTTCCCCCGGCGTCCCCGGTGTTCGTCGGCCGCGACCCCCATCTCGGCGTCCTGCTGAGCCGGTTGGACCCCGCCGCCGGAGCGTCGGCCGGCAGCGCGGGCGGACCGGTCGTGATCGTCACCGCGGTAGGCGGCCTGGCCGGCGTCGGCAAGACCGAACTCGCGCTCCAGGCGGCCCGCACCGCCTGGGACAAGGGCTGGTTCCCGGGCGGCGTCCTGTTCGTCGACCTGTTCGGCTACGACGACGCCCGCCGCGTCGGGCCCGCACAGGCGCTGGAGGGATTCCTGAGGGCACTCGGTGTGCCCGGCGAGCACATCCCGCACGGCGTGCAGGACAGGCAGCGGCTGTACACCTCGATCCTCGCCTCGTACGCGAAAGAGGGCCGCCGCATCCTCGTGGTGATCGACAACGCCGCGACCGACGAACAGGCCAGGGCCCTGCTGCCCGCGGACGGTTGGACGGGCGCCGTCGTGACGTCCCGGCACACCCTCGGTATGCTGAACGCCCGTCTGCTGGACCTGGATATTCTCCTCATGAATGACGCGGTCAGGCTTCTCGACAGCACCCTGAGGATGGCGCGTCCGCACGACACCCGTGTCACGGACTCGCCCGAAGACGCCCTCAGGATCGCCGAGTTGTGCGCGGGACTGCCGCTGGCGCTGCGCATCATCGGTGCCGTGCTGATCAGCAGACCCGACCGGCCGCTCGCGCGGATGGCGGACGAACTCGCCGACGAGAAAGCGCGGTTGGAGGCGCTGCGATACGACGACATCGCCGTCGGCGCCGCGTTCGAGCTGTCGTACCGCCAACTCCCCGTGCAACAGGCGCGGTTGTTCCGCCTGCTGTCGCTGAACCCGGGGCCGGACGCCTCCACGGACGCCGTCGCCGTGCTCGCCGGCACGGACGGCGACGCGGCCCGCAGGGACCTGCAGGACCTGGCCCGCGCCCACTTGGTGGAGGCCGGTACGCCGTACGGGCGTTGGCGCATGCACGACCTCGTCCGTTCCTTCAGCGACCGGCTCGCCGCCGAGGACGAGGAGCGGTGGCCGGTTTTGGAGAACCTGTTCACCTGGTACACGCACTCCGTGAACATCGCCGACCAGGTCATGCGGCCCGGGCGGATCCGACCCGACCTCGGCGAACCGCCCGGACCGGCGCCCGCCGCGTTCCCCGACCGGAACGGGGCCCTCGCCTGGTGCGAGGCCGAGCAGCCCAACCTCGTGGCGGTCGTGCACAACGGCGTCTCCGAGGGGATGGGCCATCTCGTGTGGACCATCCCGCTGAGCATGTGGGGCTTCCTCACCCAGACGCTGTCCTGGGACCACTGGATCGAGGCGCACCAGGTCGCCGCCGACGCGGCGGCCCGGTGCGGCGCCCACTCGGGGCAGGGCTGGCTGCTGAACAACCTCGGCACCGGCTACCGGGCCATCGGCCGACCGGAGCGCTCCCGTGCCGCGTTCGCCGCCGGACTGGACGTCCGGCGCGGCCTGGGCGATCTGCACGGCCAGGCCGACTCCCTCAAGGACATGGCCATGACCGCACGGGTCTGGGAGGACTGGGAGGAGGCGCTGCGACTGTCCTACGAGGCGCTCGACGTCATGGCACGGCTCGCGGTGCCCGACCGCTCCGGCAACGCGGCGGCCCTCGACACCATCGCGGTCTCCCTGGCCCACCTCGACCGCCTGGACGAGGCCGCCGAAGCGGCCACCGGCGCCCTGGCCATCTGGGAGGACCTCGACGGCAGGCGCGACGACCGGGCCTGGGCCCGCTGCAAGCAGCTGCACGCCGGCATCGCGCGGCGACGGGCGGAGTACGGGCAGTCGATCGGACACTGCCTGGAGGCACGCGAGGTCTTCGAGCGCATCAACGACACCCGGGGCGAGGCCGAAGTCCTGTGCACACTCGGCGAGTTGTACGTCACGACGGACGACCCGGCGTCGGCACGGATCCACTGGCAGCGGGCGGTCGAACTCTTCGAGCGACTGGGCGACACCGCCGCCGTGGAGGCACTGATCGGCGACCTCGCGAACCTTCCCGGCCCCGGCGCCGACGAGGAACCCGACGGCGCGTCGGACGACGAGGTCTGACGGCGTCCGCCGCCCGCCCGTGTGACGAGCGTTTGGACGAGCCCATGAAGATCCTTGTCACCGGTGCGGCCGGATACGTCGGCCGGGTGGTGGTGAACGACCTCCTCGCCCACGGCGAACAGGTCGTCGCCCTCATGCACGAGCACGGGCCCGACCTCCCCGACGGCGTCGAGACACGGCACGCGGACCTGACGGACCGCGCCGCAGCGTCGGCCGCCGTCCGCGGCACGGACGGCCTCTGCCACCTCGCGGGACTCGCCCGCGCCCGCCTCGGCTCCCGGCCACCCACGCGCCACCACGCCGTCAACGTCACGGGCACGGCCCATCTCCTCGACGCGATGACAGCCGAGACCGAGCGGACAGGACGCCCCGCCTGCCTCGTCTTCGCCTCGACCAGCTCGGTCTACGGTCGCCCCGCCCGCGTACCCGTCGACGAGGCGACACCACGAGACCCCCTCCACGCCTACGCCGCGTCGAAAGCCGCGGCCGAGGACCTCATCGCCCGGCAGGCCGCCACCGGAGTCCTCGGCGCCACCACGCTGCGGATCTTCAACGCGGCCGGCGCCTCGGCGGGCCGAGCCGATCAGGACCTGACGCGGATCATCCCGCGCGCCGTCGCCGTGGCCGCCGCGCCCCGGCCCACGTCCCCGCTGGAGATCAACGGCGACGGCACGGCCGTACGCGACTTCGTCCATGTCAGGGATGTGGCCGCGGCCTTCACGACGGCGTTGCGCGCCAACTCGCCCGGGCGGCACGCCGTTTACAACCTCGGCGCGCATCCGGCGAGCGTCCGGGACGTGGTCGCGTCGGTCGAACGGCTGACCGGGCATCCGGTGCCGCTGCTCCACCGGCCCGCCGTCGCCCAGGAGGCCAGGGTGCTGATCGCCGACACCACGGCGATCAGAACGGCACTGGGCTGGGCACCGACGACGCAAGGCCTGGACGATCTGGTCCGCGACCAGTGGCGGACCGCGCGTCGAGCCGAAGCCGCCCAGTGACGGACGACCCGCTCGGTGACGACGAGCCTTTCGGCAACTGGCCCGTGGACAACGCCATTTCGGGTGGCCTGTTCCTGTCGTGGGTGACGCAGGGCCGCGACGTCACCTTCCGCATGCCGTACGAACTCCCGTCGGCCCTCGCCGCGTTGCCCGCCCCGACCCCGGCATTCGCGGGGTACGACGACGAACTGGCCGCCCTGAGCGCCCTCTTGGCGGGCGACACGCAGCAGGGTGGTCCCGTGGTGGTCGTCGGCGGCCCGACCGGCAGCGGAAAGACGGAACTCGTCCTGACGGCCGCTCACCAGGCCCTCGCCCAGGGCCGGTTCGCGGGCGGCGTGCTGTTCGCCGACATGTCACGGCTGCACGGCGCCGCCCTGCTCGGCGGATTCCTGCGGGCGATGGGCTTGCCCGCAGACCGCGTACCGCCCACGCGCGCGGCGCGGTCCGCTCTCCACGCCCTGATCCTCACGGAACTCGCCCGCAACGGCAGCCCGTTGCTCATCGTCCTCGACGACGTGACGCACCCCGACCAACTTGCCGGAGTACTGCCCGCCACGGCTCCGGCGACCACGATCATCACGACACCGGTGGACCTCGGCGGTCTGGGTACGCACCGCGTGATCCTGCGCCCACTGGCCACGGCCGACGCGACCCGGCTCCTCCACTGCGCGGTGACCATGGCCCACCCCGACGACACCCGGATCCTCGACCACCCCGAGGACGCCGCACGCGTCGCCGACCTCTGCGACGGCCTGCCGCTCGCCCTGCGCACCGCCGCGGTCCTGCTCGCCGAAAACCCGCACCGCCCGCTCGCGGCACTGGCCGCGGACCTCGCCGACCCGCGCACGCGCCTCGCCGAACTCGCCCACCCCGACCGCGACTTACGCACCCGCCTCGACGCCGGCCACGCCCGCCTGGACCCTGCACAGGCCCGGCTGCTGCGCCTCCTCGCGCTCAGCGACGCACCGGAGACGACCACACCGACCCTCGCCGCACTCTGTGCGGAACCCGAGGACACCGTCCGCAACCGGCTCACGTCACTGCTGCACCTGGTCGAGTCCGGTACGACGCCGGACAGTTGGCGCATGCGCGGACTCGTACGCCTCTACGTACGAGCCAGACCCGCCACTCCATGACCGACGGGAACCGGAACACCCCGCCGAGCGTTCCCCACCACAGGAGTGGTGACGCCCCGTCAAGGATGGTGCCAGATGGACCCGGTGTCGGTAGGACTGCTCGCGTCGCTGGCCGGCGGTGCGGGCGGTGAAGTGGGACGACAGATGTGGACGACCCTCACGACTCTCGTACGGCGCCCGTTCCACCGTGGCGATGGCAGCGCGGGCGGGCCGGTTCCGGGCGAGGACGAGCTGATGCGCCTCCAACAGGCTCCCGGTGACGAGACCCGGGCCCACGCACTGAGCACAGCGCTGGCCGTACGCGCGGCACTGGACCCCGACTTCGCCGCCGCCCTCATCGCCTGGCACGAACAGGCCAAGCTGGTCCGCACCGGCGACGGCTCAGTCAACAACGCGATCAGCGGCGGCAGTTACTACGCCCCGGTCCTCCAGGGCCGCGACTTCCCGAACATCACCTTCAACACCCGACCGCCACAACGGCCCGATGAGCCGGACGCGGAGGGAGCGACGCCCCGCACCTGACAGCGCAGTCGCACCGCACCCCTGACACAAGCCCCTCGCTGTCTGCCACCACGCCCTGACATCAGGACACGACGGACAGCCCCGCCCCGACCCCGCCC
>NZ_JBXVPZ010000041.1:0-36537 GCF_057961495.1 Streptomyces sp. P5F9
GAGTTGGGGGGCGATGTGTTCCTGGGCGCGGCGCCGGGGCAGTTGGGGCGGCTTGCCCATGGTGCCGCGTACCGCTCCGCCGCGCGGGACGGGCGGTGCGGTCATGTTCTCGGCCACGGTCCCCCGGTCGTCGGGACGGATGCCGGGCACCGCTTCCGAGGGGTTGGCCCGCTCCGCGTGGGCGCCGCGCACGGGCAACGGCTCCGGTCCGCTGCCGTCCGTCCCCGCTGCGGCGGACGGTGCGGAGTCCCGTCGTTGATGCCGCCCCGGTGCTCCTGACCCGCGCTGATGCCGACCCGGCGCGCCAGGAGCACCGGACGGCACCGACACCCCCTGCCCGACGGCGAGTTGGCCCCCCTCGGTCCCACCCTGCGCCTGCTGCGGCGGGACGAGCGGACGCCCCCCGCCCAAGGTGTCCTGCGGCTGTCCTACGATCCCGGGGGCGCCCGGCGCCTTACCCAACAAGGCCTGTGGCACTACGAGTACGGCTTGCACCCCGCCGTAGATGTTGGTCTGCAGGCGGACGTGGATGCCGTGGCGGCGGGCGAGTTGGGAGACGACGAACAGGCCGATGCGGCCGTCGGCCAGCAGGCTGGCGACGTTGACCTGGTCGGGGTCGGTGAGCAGGGCGTTCATCCGGCTCTGCTCGCCGGCGGGCATGCCGAGTCCGCGGTCCTCGACCTCGACGGCCAGGCCCGAGGTCACGAGGTTGACGCGGAGCAGCACTTGGGTGTGCGGGGCGGAGAACACCGTGGCGTTCTCGACGAGTTCGGCCAGCAGGTGGATCACGTCGGCTACGGCGTGGCCGCGCAGGGTGCCGTCGATCGGCGGCACGAGTTTGACGCGGGAGTACTGCTCGACCTCGGCGATGGCGGAGCGCAGCACCTCGGTCATGGAGACCGGGTTGCTCCACTGCCTGCGGGAGACGGCGCCGCCGAGGACGGCGAGGTTCTCGGCGTGGCGGCGGATGCGGGTGGCGAGGTGGTCGACGTGGAAGAGGCCCTTGAGGAGGTCGGGGTCCTCGATCTCGTTCTCCAGCTCGTCGAGGATGGAGATCTCCCGGTGCACGAGGGACTGCAGGCGCCGGGCGAGGTTGACGAAGACCTCGACCTTCTGTTCGCTGCCCGCCTGGCTGGAGAGCTGTGCGGCCGCGACGACGGCGGTGACGGCGCCGTCGTGCGCGTGTGCCAGGTCGGCGGCGAGCAGGTCGAAGTCGTCGGCGTCCCCGGGGGGCTTGGTGCGCGGCTTGCGTGGGGGCGGGCCCTCGCCGCGGCGCAACGCCTCGACCAGGTCGCGCAGATCGGCCTCGCCGCGCGCGCTGCTGCGGCGCAGGTCGCCGATGCGGTCGCTGACGGAGCCGGCGGCGCGGCCCGCGGCCACAGCGGCGATGAAGATGCCCGCGATCGTCACGGACGTGGCTCCGGCGAGGACGCCCCAGAGGGTGAGGCTGGTCCGTGCTCCGGTGGAGCGGACGGTGAACAGGACGGCCGCGCTGGCGCTCAGCGCGACCGCGACGGGCGGCAGCACGGCGAGGCGCAGGAGCTGGGGGCGTATGTGGGTCTCGGGCAGTGCGGGCACGGGGCGGGCGGCCGGTCGCCCGTGCCGGCCGCCCTCACGGCGGTCTGCGCGTGCGGCCGGTGCACGGAGTTGAGACATCGGCGTCCTCGTACTGGTGCGTCGGGCCGGTTGGTTCGCGCGGGGTGCGCGATTCGGGCATACGCCATCGCGGTGCCGGTCGAGAGAGCCGAAGAATTCGGCCCTGCGTCGCCCGACGGACACTCACAGTAGTCGTCAACGCATCAGGTGCGGTGGGCAGTTGACAAACTCCCACGGGGAGCGTCCCGCTCTGGTATGAGGCCTCGTACGACAGACCGATAACCCCCTCGACCGCGCGCCGAAGAAGGACAAAGAATCGATCGCGCCTGATCGGAACCGGTCACGAACGGGCGCCGGGGGGCCAGGGGGTTCGATGCCACCCCGTCTCCGACACTCGTCCGCCCCTCGCCCGGAAGCGGGCCGCGGAGGCGTTCCCCGGGATCTCGGCCGCCCTCAACCACACCCCGGAGCATGACAGAACGTGACTACTACGGGGACGTACGAGCGTGTCAGGCGTCGAAGCGGCGGCGGGCTGCCTCGATGTGACCGAGGTATCGGTGGGTCCAGCCGCACATGGCATCGACGGTCGCCCGGAGCCCCTGGCCCGACTCGGTGAGGGTGTATTCCCCGCGCGGCGGCACGGTGGGGTGCACGTCACGCTCGACCAGACCGTTGCGCTCCAGCATGCGCAGGTTCTGGGTGAGCATCTTGTGGCTGATGCCCTCGATCGCGTTCCGCAGCTCACTGAAGCGCAGGGTGCCTTCGTCCTCGGGCGAGGTGGCCGTCGCTCTGATGAACCCCAGCGGATTGCCGCAGATCCCGGTGTACCGGCAGGTGTCGATCGCGACCGGGGCGAAGCTGGTCTTCGTCGCCGGCCAGGTCGCCTGGGACGCCGAGCGGGTCACGGTCGGCGACGGCGACCTCGCGGCCCAGGTCGAGCGGAGCTGTCTCAATGTCGGCACCGCGCCGGCGGCGGCCGACGCGTCCTTCGACGACGTGGTGAAGCTGACCGTCTACGTCGTCGACCGGACCGCCGACAAGATGCCCCTGTTCCTGGAGGGGGTCGCCCGGGCCACCGCGAAGCGGGGGACCACGCCGATGGCGCCGGGCACACTGATCGGCGTGGCGGCCTCGACGTGCCGGACCATCTGGTCGAGGTCGAAGCCACCGCGGTCATCGACTGAACGGAGCCGACAGGGCAGGAATTCCTCGCCCTGTCAGCGTTCGTTCGCGAGATCCAGTTCCGCCGGGGCGGTCGTCGGCTTCGGTTCCGTCTCCACCGGCTTCGGGGTCCGCCAGGGGTGGTCGATCGTCCCCCCGAAGGGCCTCCACCACGGGTCCGTCGTCAGGTCGCCGCCCGGTTCGAACGGCTCGCCCGGCCTCGGTGTGGCCACGGCCTGGCCGGCCGCTTCGCCCTCGTCCGCGGTCCACTCGCCGGGCTCGGCCCACGGGTGGAGCGCCAGATTGAAGGTGCCCCAGTGGATCGGCAGCAGCACCCCGTGCGGCTGCCCGCCCTGGAGATCGAGGTGGGCGCGCATGCCCTCCTCGGGCGTCATGTGGATGTCGGGCCAGAACTCGCTGTACGCGCCGATCTGGATCATCGTCGCGTCGAACGGGCCGTGCGCGGCACCGATGTCCTTGAAGCCCTCGAAGTAGCCGGTGTCGCCGCTGTGGTAGATCCGGTGCTCGTCGCCGGCGACCACCCAGGAGGCCCAGAGGGTGTGCTGGGTGTTGCGCAGGCCGCGGCCGCAGAAGTGCCGGGCCGGGGTGGCGGTCAGGGTGAGGCCGCCGACCTTGGTCTCCTCGTGCCAGTCCAGCTCGCGCAGCCGGTCGGGGGACACGCCCCAGTGCTCCAGGTGGGCGCCGACGCCCAGCGGCACGGCGAACAGGGTGTCCGTGTCGGCCAGCGCCTTGATCGTGGGCATGTCCAGGTGGTCGTAGTGGTCGTGCGAGATGACCACGACGTCGACCGGGCCGAGCGCGGCGATCGGCAGGGGCACCGGGTGCAGCCGCTTGGGCCCGGCGAACGGGAACGGGGAGCAGCGCTCGCCCCAGACCGGGTCGAAGAGGACCCGGTGGCCGTCGATCTCCGCGAGCACGCTGGAGTGCCCCATCCAGATCAGCCGCAGCCCGGTCGCGGCGGGCCTGGCCAGGTCGGCGAGGGTGGTGGCGTGCACCGGCAGCGTGCCGTCGGGGGCGCGGCGGGCGCGCTGCTCCTTGTCGAGGTAGGACTTCCCCATCTCGCGCATCGTGCCGCCGGACGGGCGGACGTTCGTATTGCCCCCGGGATTCTGGAAGACCCCGTCCTTGAAGTGGGGTGATCTGCGGATGCGCGCGAGGCGCTCGCCGCTCGGGTCCGCGCCGAAGGCAGCGGGCTGCAGCGCGCGGAGCCCGGAGCTCAGCGTACGGAATGCGGTCACGATGCCTCCAGGTCGGGTCGGTCAGGCTTTCCATTATGGTCGACCCCTGTGACAACGCCGCTGCGTCGGCGTCATCAGGACCGGTTTCCAAGGAAAGACCAAAGTTCCGCGCCGGAGATTGACACCGCGGGACGGAACTCGCCCTTCCGTTGACAGGACACGGCACCTCTCCCGATACTGACTCGCCGTTCAGTACCCGCCATTCAGCACCGACCGTCCGGTACGCGCTCCCGTACTCGTGCTGCCCGTACTCGCCCTGTCGGCCGGCGCCCCGAGGAGCCCGTATGACCGCCCCCTTGATGTCGCTCACCTGGACCGACCACGTCACCGGCCGCCAGGGCTTCCTGGTCGTCGACCGGCTGGTGCGCGGGGTGTCCAGCGGCGGACTGCGGATGCGGCCGGGCTGCACGCTCGACGAGGTGGCGGGGCTGGCCCGGGGCATGACCATGAAAGAGGCGCTCCATTACGACCCGGCGGGCCGGTACATCCCCCTGGGCGGCGCCAAGGGCGGTATCGACTGCGATCCCCAGGACCCGGTGTCGTACGGCCTCCTCGTGCGCTATCTGCGTGCCATGCGGCCGTACATCGAGAGCTTCTGGACGACGGGTGAGGACCTCGGGCTCACCCAGGACCTGGTCGACCGGGCCGCCGCGGAGGCGGGGCTCGTGTCGTCGATCCAGGCCGTGTATCCGCTGCTCGACGACGAGTCCGCGGCGCGGCGGCGGCTCGCGGACGCCTTCGCGGTCGAGGTGGACGGCATCGGTCTCGACGAGCTGGTCGGCGGCTGCGGCGTCGCCGAGTCGGTGCTCGCGGCGCTGGACCGGGCGGGCGTGCCGTACGCGGGGACGCGGGTCGCCGTGCAGGGGCTGGGCACCATGGGCGGGGCCACGGCGCGGTTCCTCACGCGCGCGGGGCTGTCGCTCGTCGCCGTCGCCGACATCAAGGGCACGATCGCGAACCCGGCCGGCCTCGACGTGGACGCGCTGCTCGCGGCCCGGGACGCGTACGGCACCGTGGACCGCTCCGCGCTGCGCCCGGGCGACCTCGAACTCCCCGGCGAGGACTGGCTGTCCGTCGACGCGGAGGCGCTGGTTCCGGCAGCGGTGTCGTACGCGATCGACACCGCGAACCAGCAAGGGATCACGGCCCGGTGGATCGTCGAGGCGGCCAACATGCCTGTACTGCCTGAGGCGGAGGAGCTGCTGTCCGCGCGCGGGGTCACCGTGCTGCCGGACGTGGTCGTGAACTCCGGGACGAACGCCTGGTGGTGGTGGACCCTGTTCGGCGACATCGGCGCCGACGCGGACGAGGCCTTCGCCCACACCCGGCGTTCGATGCGCGCCCTGATCGACCGGATGCTGGCCCGCGCGGAGGCCGACGGCACGACACCGCGCGCCGCCGCGCACGCCATCGTCGCGGACCGGCTGCCGGTCATCGCGGAACGGTTCGGCTGGTACCGGTGACGTAGGGGACACCACCCCTATGGACAACGGATTAGGGTGACCGCGTGGCGAGAGTGCGGTTGAGCGTGGTGGAACGGCGGGCCGAGTTGCTGCGGGCGGCCGTCGAGCAGATCGAGGCGCGGGGTGTGGCGGCGGTCAGGATCGCCGACGTGGCCTCGGCCCTCGGCGTGAGCAACGCGCTGGTGCTGTATCACTTCTCGACCAAGGAGAAACTGGTCGCCGCCGCGTTCGCCTTCGCCGCCGAGGACGACCTCGCGCACCTCCACAAGCTCCTGGGCCGCCGTACGACCGCGCTGCGCCGGCTGCGGGCAGCGGTGCGCTGGTACGCGCCGACCGGGCAGGCCAAGGGCTGGCGCCTGTGGATCGAGGGCTGGGCGGCGGCCCTGCGCGAACCCGCCCTCCTGGACGTCACCCGCGATCTCGACCGGCAGTGGAAACAAGCACTGGCGGAGGTCGTCGCCGAGGGCGTGACCGCGGGCGAGTTCCACTGCCCGGACCCGGCCACCACCGCCCTGCGCCTGACGGCCCTCCTGGACGGCCTCGCCGTACAGATGACGGCATACGGGGGAGCGGTGCCGCGGGCACGGGCCCTGGAGTGGGTCGACGAGGCGCTCGCACGGGAACTCGGCCTGGAGCGGGCGGCGTTGACCGCTCCCTGAGGCGTTCCCTCAAAAGCCGACTCTTCGAGGAAACGCCTCCCGAAAAGGCCGCCTCTCCGAGGGGTCACCTCCGCACCCGGCGCCTCCGCACCTGTCACCCCGTTACCGCAGCACCCCGTTACCGAGTCGCTTCGTCAGGCCACCCGCTCGATCCGCATCTTGATGTCGTCCGGCGACAGTGCGCCCTTCGCCTCGACGTGGTCCCCGGAGGACTCGCCCCGCAGCCGGCGTCCGATCCACGGCACCAGGTACTCGCGCGCCCAGTGCACGTCGTCGCGCCGGATGTCGAGCGTGCCGCGCGGCGGCAGCGGGGGCCAGGGCTGGTCCGGGTCGGCCGGGACCTCGACGCCGAGGACCTGGCCGGCGCGGAGCGCCACGCGCGTGTGCCCCTCGGGAGAGAGGTGGAGCCGGTCGCCGTCCCAGGCCCGCCGGTCCTGGACCGTCTTCAGGGACCACAGGTCGAGCACCGGGCAGCCGTAGCGGTCGGCGATGGCCCGCACATGTCCGTTGTAGGTGGCGATCTTGCCGCGCAGATGCTTCAGCACGGGCACGCCGCGGGTGTCGAAGCCGGTCGTCACCATGACGGTGCCGACGGCGGCGGTGAGATCGGCGACCGCGCGTTCGAAGCGCTCGGCGACCTCGTCGGGGTCGGTGCCCGGACGGATGATGTCGTTGCCGCCCGCGGCCAGGGAGACCAGGTCGGGCCCGATCTCCTTGGCCCGGGTGAGCTGGTCCTCCACGATCTGGTCGAGCAGCTTCCCGCGCACGGCCAGGTTGGTGTACTCGAAGTCGCCCTCGGGCCGCCGATCCGCGAGCAGTACCGCGAACCGGTCGGCCCAGCCGACCATCGCCCCATCGGGCCCTGGGTCGCCGACGCCCTCGGTGAAGCTGTCCCCCACCGCCACGTACGACCCGATCACTGATCTGTTGTCACTCTTCGAATCGTTAGCCACGGCAACCATAATTCACCCTCGCATGTGACCTACGCGATCGTATTTAGGGGTTGACGGACGGTGAGATAAGCCACTTGTAAAGGGTTGTCCAAAGTCGGAATAAGCCTCTGATCAGGGGCGTTGACCCCGAAACTGCTATGCCTGAAGGCCGGACCCAAGGATCTGGGTCCGGCCTTCGGTTGCGTGGGGCAGGCGTCGGGGCCCGATGTCAGCCGACAGTGACGCCGTGCGAGCGGAGGTAGGCGACCGGGTCCACGTCCGAGCCGTAGTACGGCGTGGTCCGGATCTCGAAGTGCAGGTGCGGGCCGGTCACGTTGCCGGTCGCGCCGGAGAGGCCTATCTGCTGCCCCTCGGTCACGGTCTGGCCGGCCGAGACGGACAGCTGCGACATGTGGGCGTACTGCGAGTACTCGCCGTCCGCGTGCCGGATGACGACCTCGTTGCCGTAGGCGCCGTCGTAGGCCGCCGACACGACCGTGCCCGCGGCGACCGCCTTCACGGTGGTGCCGGTCGGGACGACGAAGTCGACGCCGGTGTGGTAGCCGCTGGACCACATGCTGCCCGCGACGTGGTAGCCGGTGCCGATGGTGCCGCCGGTCACCGGGAGGGTGTAGCCGGTGGAGGTGCCGACACTCGTGCTGTCGTCGCTCCGCGCGGCCGAACTGCTCTTCGACGAGGAAGAGGAGGACGCCGACGAGGACGAAGAAGACGAGGTACCGGACGACTTGGACGAAGTACCGGTGTCCGTCCCGCCCGTCGAGGCCTTCTCACCGAGGGAGAGCTTCAGGCCCGGGTGGATCAGGGACGGGTCGCCGCCGATGGCCCCGCGGTTGTCCTGGTAGAGCTTCTTCCATCCGCCGGTGACGTCCTGCTCCTCGGCGATCTTCGCGAGCCAGTCGCCGGCCTTCACCGAATACGTCTTGACGCCCGAGGCCTTCGAGACGGTCTTCGCGGTCGCCTTCTCGGAAACCGTCTTCTCGGCCGCCGGAACGGACTGAACTGCCTTTTCCGGAGCGGAAGTCGAAGTGGCGGCATGGGCGCCGGTGGCCCCCATGAGCGGAAGGGCGAGTGCCGCGCCGCCGGTTCCGGCTACGGCCATCGAGCGGGTGAGTCGCTGGGACTTCGGGCGGCGGTGCTTACCCTTCGCGGGCATGACGAATTCCTCTCCGGCGCCTGCGAGGTGAGCTGTCGGGTGCGGGCTGGAGATGCCCGGCCGCGCGCTGGTCGCGGCTAAACCCCAAGCCCGTTCCGGAGACCGGAACAGGCGTCTTACCTGTGGGTCCCCCGCTCCTGCCGCATACGGGTGGGTGTGTGCGGAGTCCGGTCGGCGGCAGGATTGGGCGTCCGTCCGGATTGGTGGCGAACGTAAGCGAGGAAGACGCAAAGGGACAAGCAGGAGGTTCCACGGATTTGCGTTCCTTGTGTTTCCCTGTGGGAATTCACAGTCACCCTCCGTGAATTCCCACAGGACTCAACCCCTCAATTCCCCTGTAAAAGCACGTCAATTACGTGAACATGACGAACGACGCACGGTCACGAATATGACGCTGCTCACGTACACAGCTCTCAGGTTCCTTTATTCCAGAGCGAGTTGGAACGAAGGCTGCAATTGGGACAGAGGGATCAGATGCGACGGAGGCGGATAACCGTCGCATCGAGGTCACCGCACAGCCCGGTGCGCAGCCCGTGGTACAACAAGACGGCACCCCGGTGGACTTCGCCCGTTTCGAGGCATTCGTACGACGCTGTCGGGTCGAGCCCGCGCAGCCGGAGCGCCGGTGCGGGCTCGCCGTAGTGCTGCGCCTGGAGCAGGGCGAGGACGACGGTCTCGTCGCCGCGCACGTACTGCACGGCGCTCAGTCCGCCGCTCGGCGCGCGCAGCCGGTGGAGGTCGCCGTGCTGCACGAGCGGCCGGATCTCCTTGTAGAGGTCCACCCACCGGCGGGCCTCGGCGAGTTCCTCCTCGGTCCACTCCGAGAGGTCGCCGCCCACGCCGAGGACTCCGGCCATGGCGCTCACGAACCGGAAACGCAGGCTGCTGACCCGGTCGTTGAGCTGGGTGTTCGGGCTGTCGGTGACCCAGGCGGCCATCACGCGCGCGGGGTGGATCTGGCTGAAGCCGTGCTGGATGGCGAGCCGGTCGAGCGGGTCGGTGTTGTCCGAGGTCCACACCTGGTCCGTGCGGCTCATGATGCCGAGGTCGATCCGGCCGCCGCCGCCCGAGCAGGACTCGAAGGCCACGCCCGGGTGGGCTGCCCGCAGCCGGTCGAACAGGGCGTACAGCGCGCGCACATGGTCGACCCAGAGGCGCTGCGGGTAGGCGTCACCGGGCCACCCGGCATCCGTGAAGCAGCGGTTGAAGTCCCACTTCACGTAGTCGATCGGGGCACTGGAGAGCAGCCCGTCGAGCTGCTCCCAGAGGTACTCCTGGACGTCCTCGCGGGCGAGGTTCAGTACGAGCTGATTGCGGAACTCCGTCCGCTTTCGCCCCTCTTGGTACTGCACCCAGTCGGGGTGCGCGCGGTACAGATCGCTGTCCGCGTTGACCATCTCGGGCTCGACCCAGATGCCGAACTGCATGCCCAGCGCGTGGACGCGGTCGGCAAGGGGCTTGAGTCCTGCGGGAAAGCGGTCCGGGTTCGGGGTCCAGTCACCGAGCCCGGCACGGTCGCTGACGCGCTTCCCGAACCAGCCGTCGTCGACCACGAACAGCTCGACCCCGAGCGCCGCCGCGCGCTGCGCGAGCGTCTCCTGCTGCTCCTCGGAGATGTCGAACTGGGTGGCCTCCCAGGAGTTGTAGAGCACCGGCCGGTCCTGGTCCGCGTCCGGGATGACGTACGTCCGCTGGTACGTGTGCCAGGTGCGGCTGGCGCCCCCGAAGCCGGCGTCGCTCCACAGGCCGGCGAAGACGGGGGTCGTGAAGGACTCCCCCGCCTCCAGGAGCAGCAGTCCGGAGTCGTCGTACCCGGCGCCCCCGGTGATCTGCACGCGCGCGTCGGGGAGTTGGGCCACGGCGATCCGCCAGGACCCCGACCAGCCGAGGGCGCAGCCGTAGACCTCGCCGCGCTCCTCGGTCGCGTCCGTGTCGAGGGCGACCCAGGGCAGGTGCTGGTGCCCGGTGTGGCCGCGCCGGCTGCCGATGACCTTCTCACCGTAGGTGAGGCCGGAGCGCACCAGCCGCGACTCGGCGGCCCACCGCCCGTGCAGCTGCGACAGCTGCCACCCCTCCCGCTCGGGCAGCGTCCACACGGCGGAGTCGGCGCGCAGCAGCTCCAGCGTCTCGGCCCCGTCGTTGCCGAGGCTCGTCCAGCGTTCCACGACGTCGCCGCGCATCCGGTAGTGCAGCGTGATCGCGAGACCGGTGTCCCGGAAGCGGAGCCGCAGCTCGTCGCCCTCGGTGTCGTACCGCTCGAAGGTCCATTCCGTGCCGCGGCGCTCGGGCGTGCGCACGGACAGGGCGGGGCGGGCGAAGCGGGGGCCGCCCTCGACGGGGTACTCCTCCCGGCCGTCGAGCGGGGACTCGAAGGAGGCGCCGACGGGCAGCGGACGGGCGGCGAGCTCCTCGGCGTCGGCAAGTGCGATCGCGGGGCCCCAGTGCAGGTGGAGCAGCTCGTCGTCCTCGGTGAGATGGACGGCGTAACTGCTCGTAGGGCCCGACAGCACCCACGTACGGCCGTTCTCGGCGATCTCCAGCATCAGGTTCCTCACAGATTCGAACAAGTCCGCTCAAGCACCAACATCATCAACGGCGGGAGGCCTGTGAGGCAACGCCTGTGGACAACTCATTGCCTGTCGGACCCATGTCGTATCGTCGAGAACGTGCCCGCCGGTGAGCCGCGTCGTCGGGCCGAGTGGGAGGAGTCCTCGTGACGCAGCAGATTCCGTCGACCGAGCCGGAGTTGTCCGGGGTGCGCAATTTCCGGGACGTGGGCGGACTTCCTACAGTGGACGGACGACGGGTGCGGCACGGGGTGCTGTTCCGCAGCGGCCACCTCGCGCACGCGACCGAGGAGGACGCCGCGTTCCTCGACTCGCTGGGCCTCCACACGATCTTCGACTTCCGCAACGCGTCGGACCAGAAGCTGGAGGGTCCCGACGTCGGGCTGCCCGGTGTGCGCAATGTGAACCTGCCGCTGAGCGACCCGGCGGACGGCTCCGAGTTCTGGAAGATGGTCCGCGACGGCGAGATGGACCAGCTGCGCGAAATCCTCGGCGGCGACAAGGGCGCGAACCGGATGATCGCCTCGTACCGGACGATCATCAAGGAGCGCACCGCCGAGCACTCCCAGGTGCTGCGCTCGCTCGCGGAGGACAGTGTCCCCGCGCTGATGCACTGCGCGGCGGGCAAGGACCGCGCCGGCCTGTCGATAGCCGTGACGCTGCTCGCCGTGGGCGTGGAGCGCGAGGCGATCGTGACCGACTACCTGGAGTCGAACGCGAAGCACCGCCGCTACAAGGTGCGCCGCAGCGGCCCCTCCGCCTCGGCCTACTCCCCCGAGGTGATGGAGCTCCTCAGCCCCCTCTTCGACGCCCGCGCCGAGTATCTGACGGCGGCCTTCGAGACCGTCGAGGAGACCTGGGGCAGCGTGGACGCCTACCTGGAACAGGGACTGGGGATCACCCCGGAGGTCCGGGAGCGGCTGCGCGAGCGCCTGCTCGACTGAACCGAACCTGGTGAACCGGCCGCCGCGGCAGGCTACTTGGCGCCCACGGAGAACAGCAGGTAGATGAAGCCCGCGAAGACGTGGCCGACGGCGATGTAGATGATGAGCCGCACCCACAGGGCACGGGGGAACTTGTCCTCGATGTTGTTGCCGCTCATGGCGTCTCTCCGGTGATCGGGCCCAGGCACAGGGTGGCCGTGGGGCTCTGCAGCAGGGTGTGGACGAACAGGACCTCGACGCCGTCCTCGTCGGCGGCGGCGAGGCGGTGCGGGGTGAGCGAGTCGAAGTGCGCGCTGTCGCCCGGCGCGAGGAGGTGCGCGGTGTCGCCGAGGCGCAGGCGCAGCCGGCCCGTGAGGACGTACAGCCATTCCTCGCCGGGGTGCACGCGCACGATGTCGCCCTGGGAGCCGTGCGGGATGCGCACGCGCAGCGACTGCATGCCGCGGCCGGGGGCACCGGCCTGCCAGTAGGTCCAGCCACCCGCCCGGGTCGGTTCCATGTCGGCGGCGCGGACTACGGCCTCCCGGTCGGTGACCGTCTCGCCGAGCAGATCCGAGACTGTCGTACCGTAGATCCGGGCGAGCGCGAGCAGCATCGGCAGCGAGGGCTGGCGCTGCCCGGTCTCCAGACGGGAGAGATGGGCGGGCGAGAGTCCGGCCGAGCGGGCGGCGACCTCCAGGGTCAGGGAGGCGCGGCGGCGCAGGGCCCGGAGCTGTGGTGCGACGGTGGCCGGCAGGTCTTCGACCGGCCCTGCCGACTGTTCCGGCTCGGTCTCGGGAGAGCTCATGCTCTCCATTCAGCCGGACATTTGCCCCTGCGGCAAATCTCTTGCCTCAGGGGCAAAAACCCACGGCGCCCGCCCACGGCGCCAGGCAGAAACCCCTACCGGTTGGCCACCGCTACCGGTTCGCGACCGCCTGCTTCACGAGCGTCTTGCTGAAGTCCCACATCAGCCCGCCACCGCTGTGCGCGTCGTCCATCACGGCGGTGAAGGCGTCCACGAACCGGTCCACCTCACGCTCGCCGATGATCAGCGGTGGGATGAGCTTGATGACCTCCAGGTGGTCGCCGGAGACCTGGGTGAGGATGCGGTGCCGCTGGAGCAGCGGCACGACCACCATCTGCGCGAACAGGCCCTTGCGCGCGGCCTGCAGCATGGCCCAACGGCTGCGCAGCTTCAGCGACTTGGGCCTGCCGAACTCGATGCCGATCATCAGGCCCCGGCCGCGGACGTCGGCGAGCAGCTCGTACTTGTCGACCAGCGCGGCGAGCCGGGATCTCAACTGCTCCCCGGTGGCACGGGCGTTGGCGACGACCTGCTCGTTCTCCATGACCGACAGGACGGCGAGCCCCGCCGCCATGGCCTGGGCGTTGGACCCGAAGCTCGCCGAGTGGACCAGCACCCGGTCCATGGACGAGTAGACCTTCTTGAAGATCCAGTCCTTGCCGAGGGTCGCGCCGACCGGCACATACCCGCCGGACAACGCCTTCGCCACGCACACCAGGTCCGGCTCCACGCCCTCCTCGTGCTGGTAGGCGTAGAAGTCACCGGTCCGGCCGAGACCGGTCTGTACCTCGTCGGCGATGAGCAACGCCTTGTGCTGGTGCAGGAGTTCCTGCGCGGCGCGCAGATAGCCGGGCGGGGCCTCGTGCACGCCCTTGCCCTGGATCGGCTCGACGACGAGGGCGGCGACGTCGCCCTTCTTCAACTCCCGTGCCAGGGCGTCGAGATCACCGAGCGGTACGGCCGTGTCCGGCAGCAGCGGGGCGAAACCGTCCCGGAAGCCGTCCTCGCCGTTGACCGAGAGCGAGCCGGTGGTCAGGCCGTGGAAGGCGTGGTCGCAGTACAGGACGCGGGTTTTCCCGGTGGCGTAGCGGGCGAACTTGAGCGCGGTCTCGACCGCCTCCGTACCGCTGTTGCCGAAGAACACCCGGTCCAAGTGCGGGCTGTGGGTGAGGAGTTGCTCGGCGAGCAGGCCGGGCAGCGGCTGGCAGTCGAAGCGGGTGAGGTCCGCGAGCTGGGCGTCGAGGACGTCGTGCACCGCCTTGCGGACGACGGGGTGGTGGCGGCCCAGGCCCATCACCCCGAACCCGGCGAGCATGTCGAGGTAGTCGTTGCCGTCGGCGTCCCAGAAGTAGGCGCCCTCGCCCCGCTCGTAGACCTTGTCGAAGCCGATGGTGTGCAGCATGCGCGGGAGCTGGTGGTTCAGGTACTTGGTGTGCAGCTCGTAGCGCTCGGCTCCGCGCTCGGCCAGCAGCGCGGTGAGGTCGAACTCCTTGGTCATTCGGGTTTCTCCTTGGCTGTGCCGGCGTTCGTGTCCTTGACCGCCAGGCTTGCGCTGATCCGTCCGGCGACCTCGACGGGTGTGAGGCCGATGTCGGCGAGCACCTCCCCGCGTTTGGCGTGCGCGAGGAACTGCTCCGGGATGCCGAACCGCCGTACGGGGACGTCGACTTCGGCGTCTCCGAGCGCCAGCGCCACGGCGGCACCGACGCCGGAGGCGCGGCTGTTGTCCTCGACGACGGCCACGAGGCGGTGTTCGGCGGCGAGGCCGGGCAGCGCCGGGTCGACGGGCTTGACCCAACGGGGGTCCACGACCGTGCAGTTGATGCCGCGCGCTTCGAGGAGTTCGGCGGCCTGGAGGCAGACCGGCGCCATGACGCCCACCGCGACGAGCAGCACCTCGGGTGTCTCCGCGCCCCGGTGCAGGACGTCGAGGCCGCCCACCCGGTCGATCGCCGGGATCTCGGGTCCGACCGACTCCTTCGGGAAGCGGACGAGGGTCGGCGCGTCGTCGACGGCGACGGCTTCCCGTAGCTGGGCCCGGAGTTGGTCGGCGTCACGCGGGGCGGCGATCCTCAGGCCCGGCACAACCTGGAGGATGGACATGTCCCACATGCCGTTGTGTGACGCTCCGTCAACTCCGGTCACCCCGGCACGGTCCAGGACGAACGTCACCCCGCAGCGGTGCAACGCCACGTCCATCAGGAGCTGGTCGAAGGCGCGGTTGAGGAAGGTGGCGTAGACGGCGACGACGGGATGCAGACCGCCGGTCGCCAAGCCCGCCGCCGACACGGCCGCGTGCTGCTCGGCGATGCCGACGTCCCAGACCCGGTCGGGGAACTTCGCGGCGAACTTGCCGAGACCCACCGGGTGCAGCATGGCGGCCGTGATGGCCACGACGTCGTCGCGCTCCTCCCCGATGCGCAGGATCTCGTCGCCGAACACGCTGGTCCAGGAAGGGCCGTTGGAGGGCACGAGGGGCTCGCAGGTGAGCGGATCCATCACGCCGACGGTGTGGAAGTGGTCCTCCTCGTGGGCGAGGGCGGGTTCGTAGCCGCGGCCCTTCTCCGTGAGGCAGTGGACGAGGACCGGGCCGTGGAAGCGTTTCGCCCGGCGCAGTGCGGACTCGACGGCGCCGATGTCGTGTCCGTCGATCGGGCCGACGTACTTGAGTCCCAGGTCCTCGAACATGCCCTGCGGGGCGAAGGCGTCCTTGAAGCCCTTCTTCGCTCCGTGCAGCGACTCGTAGATCGTGTTGCCGACGACCGGGGTGCGCAGCAGGACGCTCTTGCCCCAGGCGAGGACCTGCTCGTAGCTGTCGGTCGTGCGCAGGGTGGCCAGGTGGTTGGCGAGGCCGCCGATGGTGGGCGAGTAGGACCGCTCGTTGTCGTTGACGACGATGATCAGCGGGCGGTCCTTGGCGGCGGCGATGTTGTTCAACGCCTCCCACGCCATGCCGCCGGTGAGCGCGCCGTCGCCGATGACCGCGACGACATGGCCCTTCTCCCCCTGTACCTGGCGCGCCTTGGCGAGGCCGTCGGCCCAGCCGAGCGCGGTGGAGGCGTGGCTGTTCTCGATGACGTCGTGCTCGGACTCCTCGCGCGAGGGGTAGCCGGAAAGCCCGCCCTTGCTGCGCAGCTTCGAGAAGTCCTGACGACCCGTCAGGATCTTGTGTACATAGCTCTGGTGGCCGGTGTCCCAGAGGATGCGGTCAGTTGGAGACTCGAAGACCCGGTGGAGCGCGATGGTCAGTTCCACCACACCCAGGTTGGGCCCGAGGTGTCCGCCGGTCCTGGCCACCGCGTGGACCAGGAACTCCCTTATTTCTTCGGACAGTTCGCCGAGTTCCGCCTCGGACAGCGACTTCAGGTCGCGTGGTTGCCGGATGCTCTCCAGGATCGTCACGTCGGGCCCCCTTCGGTCCGTGCTGTTTCAGCTCACGGTGACGGCCGGCTCCCCCGCCGCGACGCCGTCCTGCTCCATCTGTTCGGCGATCTTCATCGCCTCCTCGATGAGGGTCTCCACGATCTTCGACTCGGACACGGTCTTGACGACCTCGCCCTTGACGAAGATCTGACCCTTGCCGTTGCCGGAGGCGACCCCGAGGTCCGCCTCCCGCGCCTCACCGGGTCCGTTGACGACGCAGCCCATGACCGCGACGCGCAACGGCACCTCCATGCCCTCAAGCCCTGCCGTGACCTCGTCGGCGAGCTTGTAGACGTCCACCTGGGCGCGCCCGCAGGACGGGCACGACACGATCTCAAGACGGCGGGGCTTGAGGTTCAGCGACTCCAGGATCTGGAGGCCGACCTTGACCTCCTCCACCGGCGGGGCGGACAGCGACACCCGGATCGTGTCCCCGATGCCCTCGCTGAGCAGCGCCCCGAAGGCGACCGCCGACTTGATCGTGCCCTGGAAGGCGGGGCCCGCCTCGGTGACCCCGAGGTGCAGCGGATAGTCGCTCTGCGCGGCCAGCTGCCGGTAGGCGTTGACCATCACCACGGGGTCGTTGTGCTTGACGGAGATCTTGATGTCGCGGAAGCCGTGCTCCTCGAAGAGGGACGCCTCCCACAGGGCCGACTCGACGAGCGCCTCGGGCGTCGCCTTGCCGTACTTCTGGAGCAGACGGCGGTCCAGGGAACCGGCGTTGACCCCGATCCGGATCGGCGTGCCGTGGTCCTTCGCGGCCCGCGCGATCTCCTTGACCTTGTCGTCGAACTGCTTGATGTTGCCGGGATTGACCCGAACCGCCGCGCAGCCGGCCTCGATCGCGGCGAACACGTACTTGGGCTGGAAGTGGATGTCCGCGATCACCGGGATCTGCGACTTGCGCGCGATGGTCGCCAGCGCGTCCGCGTCGTCCTGCGTGGGGCAGGCGACGCGGACGATCTGGCAGCCGGACGCGGTGAGTTCGGCGATCTGCTGGAGGGTGGCGCCGATGTCCGACGTACGGGTCGTGGTCATCGACTGGACCGAGACGGGGGCCCCGCCCCCGACCGCCACCGGACCGACCTGGATCTGCCGCGACACACGTCGCTCGGCGATCGGCCGGACCGGCATCTCGGGGACGCCCAGGGACACTGCGGTCATGGCGTCAGTCGCGGTTTCCGGCGACGGTCTCGCGCATGGCCCGCAGGGACTCCTTGAGGGAGCCCATGGTGGCGAGGACGGCGGTCGGCTCGTAGCCGCAGTGCGCCATGCAGTTGGCGCAGCGCGGGTCCTTGCCGCGGCCGTACTTGTCCCAGTCGGTGTCCTCGATCAGCTCGCGGTACGTGGGCACGTATCCGTCGCTCATCAGGTAGCAGGGGCGCTGCCAGCCGAAGAGCGAGTAGTTCGGGATCGCCCAGGCCGTGCACGGGAAGTCGACCTTGCCCTCCAGGAAGTCCAGGAAGAGCGGGGAGTGGTTGAGCCGCCACTTCCTGCGGTTGCCGCCCGCGAAGGCCTTCTTGAACAGCTCGTGGGTCTGCGCGACGCCCAGGAAGTGCTCCTGGTCGGGTGCCTTCTCGTAGGCGTAGGCGGGCGAGATCATCATCTCGTCGACCTTGATGTCGTCGTTGAGGAAGTTGAGCACCTCGATGATGGTCTGCGGGGTGTCCGTGTTGAAGAAGGTCGAGTTGGTGGTGACCCGGAAGCCGCGCTTCTTGGCCTCCTTCATCGCCTCCACCGCCTCGTCGAACACACCCTCCTTCGCGACGGACTCGTCGTGCCGCTCGCGCAGCCCGTCGATGTGCACCGCGAAGGCGAAGTACGGGGAGGGCGTGAACTTGTCCAGCTTCTTGCGCAGCAGCATCGCGTTGGTGCAGAGGAAGACGTACTTCTTCTTCGCCACCAACTGCCGCACGATCTCGTCGATCTGAGGGTGCATCAGGGGCTCGCCACCCGCGATGGACACCATCGGCGCACCGGATTCGAGCACCGCCCCGACGGCCTGCGCCACCGGCATGCGCTGCTTGAGCACGCCCGCCGGGTGCTGGATCTTGCCGCAGCCCTCGCACTTCAGGTTGCATGCGAAGAGAGGTTCCAGCTCCACGATCAGGGGGAACTTGTCCCGCTTGCGGAGCTTCTGTTCAGCCAAGTATGTAGCGACCTTGATTGTCTGGCGCAGCGGCATGGCCATCTGGCTCACCTCCGGGGGAGCAGCAAAGAACGGTGCCATTCGAAAAAAGCGGGAAGAACGGATCGAAGAACGCGGAAAGCCGATATTCCACCGCGCACCGTGCCGATCCGGACGAGTTCATGTTCAGGAGCGTCCACGACCACCCGTACGGCCGCAACCGGGCGCGCGCCCGTACGCACGGCGCTCAGCAGCGTGGCCGCCGACTCCATGTCGACCGCGATCGCGCCGGTCGCGAGCAGATCCGACCGTTCCTGACCGCGGACGACGTGATCGGAGCCGGTCAGGGGGCCGGTGTGGACGGTGCGGCCGGGCAGGGCCCGCACCAGTTCCTTGACGAGCAGCTCGGTACCGACGCACGGAACGGTTCCGCGCGCCTCCCTGGTCTCCTCGGCGACCACCAGGTCGCCGGGGTGCATACCGGGGGCGAGTCCGGCGCAGAAGCCCGTGGCCAGTACGGCGGCCTCGGACAGCGCCGGCTCGGCGAGGCGCCGCGTGACGGCCTCCTCGGCCGCCCGGGGCCCCATCCCCGTCCTGAGGAAGGTGACCGGCCCGTCGGCGCCGGAGCGGTCGCCTGCGCGCAGGGCGAGGCGCTCGATGCCGAGCGCGCAGGCGATCAGCAGCGGCGGTCCGGCGGACTGTCTGCCCATCAGCCCCCCTTGGCCGGGGAGAACGAGGTCTGGGAGAACGGTTCTCCGTGCACGTAGCGCCCGAGCGCGGTGAGCGGGAAGACCTGCCGGTAGAGGTGGTAGTTGATGGAGAAGTCCCACGGGAAGCCCGTGCCGGTGAAGTAGGGCTCGTCCCAGGACCCGTCCTCCCGCTGGGTCGTCGCGAGCCATTCGATGCCGCGCTCGACGGCCTTGGAGTCGCGTTCCCCGGCCGCGAGCAGGGCCATCAGCGCCCAGGCCGTCTGCGAGGCGGTGGAGGCGCCCCGGCCGCTCCATTCCTTGGCGTACTTGTAGGAGCGCAGGTCCTCGCCCCAGCCGCCGTCGTCGTTCTGCACGGTCTCCAGCCAGGTGACCGCGCGGCGCATCGCCGGGTGCGAGCCGGGGATTCCGGCGGCCGCGAGGGCAGGCACCACGGACCCTGTGCCGTATACGTAGTTGACGCCCCAGCGCCCGAACCACGAGCCGTCCGCCTCCTGTTCGGCGAGCAGCCACTCGATGCCGCGCCGGGTGCGCGGGTCGTGGGCGAGGCCCTCGACGGCGAGCATCTCGACGACGTGCGCGGTGACGTCCGCCGACGGCGGGTCGATGACCTCGCCGAAGTCGCAGAACGGCAGCCGGTTGGGGAACGGGCTGGTGTTGTCGACGTCGAAGGCGCCCCAACCGCCGTTCTTCGACTGCATTCCGAGGTTCCAGCGGACCGCGCGTCCGGCGGCCCGGTCGAGGCGCTCCGGGTCGTGATGTCTGACCCGGCGCAGCGCGAGCACGACCTCGGCGGTGTCGTCGATGTCGGGGTAGTTGTCGTTGTGGAACTCGAACGCCCAGCCGCCGGGCGGCAGTTGGGGCCGCTTCACCGCCCAGTCGCCGGGGCGGACGATCTCCTCCCCGAGCATCCAGTCGGCCGCCTTGACCAGTTGGGGGTGGTCGGCGGGTACGCCCGCGTCGGCGAGCGCGATGGTCGCGAGACAGGTGTCCCACACCGGGGACTGGCAGGCCTCGATCATCCGGGCCCCGTCCTCGCGCCAGACCGCGAACCGGTCCAGCGACTCAAGTCCCGCGCGCATCACGGGGTGTTCGAGGTCGTAGCCGAGCAGGTGCAGGGCGATCACCGAGTACACGGCCGGCGGCTGGATGCCGCCCCAGCAGCCGTCGTTCTCCTGCCGCTCGATGATCCAGCGCGCGGCAGCGTTCATCGCGGACTTGCGCAGCTTGCGCGGGGCCACCTTGCGGTAGAGATGCAGCGCCTTGTCGAGCCGCTGGAAGGCGCCGTCCCAACTCGCCACCGGGGCAAGCGGCTTGACCGGGTTCGGGTTGTCCGCGTCGGTGTGGAGTTCGTCGAGCGGGAAGGGCGCGGGCCGCACCGGCCGCTTCGCGGAGACCACCGTCAGCGGCACGATGGTCTGCCGGGCCCAGCATCCGAAGTCGTAGATGTTGAGCGGTACCCAGGTCGGGAAGTACAGGAGTTCCGGCGGGAGTTCGGGGAGGTCGTCCCACTTCCACCAGCCGAACAGCGCGAGCCAGATCCGGGTGAAGACACGGGACGCGGCGATCCCGCCCCGCTCACGGACCCACGCGGACGCCTTCGCCATGTGCGGGGCGTCCGGCGCGTCCCCGGCCAGCCGGAGGGCGACGTACGCCTCGATGGTGGTGGAGAGTTCACCGGGTCCGCCGTAGAAGCTCGCCCAGGTGCCGTCCTCGCGCTGCTCGCCGCGGATGAAGAGTGCGGCGGCCCGGGTCGTCGACTCGTCGCGGATACCCAGGAACTGACGGAGCAGCAGATCCTCGGCGTCCATGGTGACGTTCGTCTCCAGGTCGCCCTTCCACCAGCCCTGGGCGTCCTGTTGGGAGAGCAGGAAGTCGGTGGCGCGTTGTACTGCGTGTGCGGCGGCGCCGTGCACCCCGGCCGCCACGGGTGTGTTGATGTCGGTTTCGCTGGCCGCGGCAACACGGGGAGGCATGGCCCCGGTGCTTCCGTCGGTCGTCGCTGTCATGGCTTCCCCTTCGTGCAGTGGCATGTCTCTGCTGTGGGTCCGCCGTCGGCCGGTACTCGTATCTTCGCAGCACCGGCCGGCGACTACGCGAGGGCTATTCGACCGATAGTGATCATCTCTTTCGTACGACGACGAAGTCGGCGAGCGCCGTGAACTGCGCCCGAACCCGGTCGGGCATGTCGATGGCGTCGAGGACCTCGATGGCGATGGTGTGCTGACGGCGTGCCTCTTCGGCGGTCCACTCGCGGCCGCCCGCCTCCTCGATGAGCGCGGCACGGGCCGCGAACTCCTCTTCGGAGAAGTTCTGGAAGTCGCTGCTCTTGGCGTCGGCGGCGAGGATCTCGCCGAGCCGCTCGGAGGCGGGTCCGCCCGCCGCGAGCGCCGCCACCACGGGCAGGGACTTCTTGCGCTGGCGCAGATCGCTCCAGGTCTGCTTCCCGGTGGCCTCCGGGTCGCCCCAGATGCCGAGGAGGTCGTCGACGGCCTGGAAGGCCAGGCCGAGGTGGTGGCCGTACTTCTCCAGGATGTCGGCGGTGCGGTCGTCCGCACCGCCGAGCACGGCCCCGATGGAGGAGGCGCAGGCGAGCAGGGCGCCGGTCTTGTTGCCCTCCATCTCCAGGCACTCCTCGACGCTGACGCGGTCGCGGTGCTCGTAGGAGATGTCCTGCGCCTGGCCGTCGATGAGGGCGCGGGTCGCGGTGGTGAGGCGGCGGGTGGCGCGGCCGGCCTCGACGGTGCCGAGCTCCAGCAGGACCTCGTTGGCCAGCGCGAACAGGGCGTCGCCGACGAGGATGGCCTGGGAGGGACCGTGCACCTTCCACACGGTGTCGCGGTGCCGGCGCTGCTCGTCGCCGTCCATCAGGTCGTCGTGCAGCAGCGAGAAGTTGTGGACCAGCTCGACCGCGACGGCGCCCGGGATACCGACCTCGGGCGCGGCACCGGTGACCTCGGCGGAGAGCACGGCGAGCGCGGGGCGCACGGCCTTGCCGCCGTCGCCCGCGGCCGGGTTGCCCTCGGCGTCGATCCAGCCGAAGTGGTAGGCGGAAACGGTGTCCATGGGGGGAGCCAGGCGGTCCACGGCCGCCCGCAGTACCGGTGTGGCAAGGGTCCGGCCGCGCTCCAGGAGCGCGGACACGTCCACCGCGTCGGCAGCCGTCTCGGCCGGGGGCACAGTGGGCACAGTCTCTCCTCTTGTCGCGGTACCGGAGGTGCGGGGGTCGCCTGCCGCCTGCTGATCGAGCATCACGCCGCCTCCTCGACTTCGAAGAGGTGACGGGGGCGGGGCCGGCCCAGGGCGGCGAGTGCGGCGTCCGCCGCGCTCACCCCACTGCGGACCGCACTCTCCATGGTCGCGGGCCACCCTGTGGCGGTCCACGCTCCGGCCAGGTACAGGCCGGGGGCCTTGGTGCGGGCGCCGGGCCGCAGCCGTCCGACGCCTGGGGCGGGAGCGAACGTCGCCGTACGCTCCCTGGTCACGAAGAAGTCCTTCACCTCGGCGCCGCGCGCACCGGGCAGCAGCCGCTCCAGCTCGGGCAGGTAGCGCTCCCGCAGCTCGGCCACGGGCGCGTCGATCTCGTCGTGCACGGCGGACTGGGACAGCGCCAGGTACTGGCCGTCCTTCAGCCCGGACGCGTCGGTCCGGTCGAACACCCACTGCACCGGGGTGCCCAGCGCCGCGAAGAACGGTCGGGCGAGCACCTTGCGGTCGTAGACGACATGGACGTTGAGGATCGGCGCGGTGTCGATCGCGAGCAGTCGCCCGGGGTCGTCGAGGGCGCCGTCGGGCAGCAGGTCGTGGGCCTCGCGCTGGGGTACGGCGAGGACGACGGCGTCGGCTTCCAGGGTCTCGCCGGGAACCTGGACGTTCCAACGCCCGTTCTCGTCAGTAGAGATGGAGGTGACGCGTGTACGGACTTCGGTGCGCACGCCCGCGGAGTCGAGCGCCTTGCGGGCGAGCCGGTCGTGCAGTTCGCCCAGCGGGACGTGTGCCCAGCCGATGTCGGCCGCGCCCGGGTCGGACAGCAGACCGGTCTTGAACACCATCGCGGCGAGAGCGAGCGAGGAGTCGCCCGCGACCGCGTTGAGGGTGGCGACCCCGACCAGGTCCCACAGTGCCTCGACGGCACGCGCCGACTGACCGTGCGCGGTCAACCAGTCGCCGAAGTTCTGCGCGTCCAGGGCCGGATCGGCGAGGTCGAGCCCTTTGAGCGCGAGCGCGGCACGCCCTACTCTGGCGCGCTCCGCGAACGAAAGATGCGGGTACGTCGCGAGGCTGCGCCCCAGATGCAGGGGCACGGGCAGCGCGTCGCGCCGCAGCCTGCCGAGACGGCGACCCTCGGGGCGGTCGACGTCGAGTACGGGCACGTCGAGACGATCCTGCAGCGGAGCCAGCGCCGCGCCGTCGATGCGGTCGAGGAACCAGCGGTAGGCGGTGCAGCAGCGCAGATACACGTGCTGGCCGTTGTCGACGGTGAGGTCGCCGCGCTGGAAGGAGAAGGCGAGTCCACCCAGGCGCGGGCGGCCTTCGAGCAGGGTGACGCGGACGCCGGCGTCGGCGAGGGCGAGCGCGGTGGTGATGCCGGCGAGGCCACCACCGATCACGACGGCATGCCGTCCGGCCGGTGCTGTCGCGGGCTCGGCGGGCAGCCCGTCGGGCCGCATCCCGTCGCTCATCGTGCACTCCCCCCTGCGCGCCTGCCGCGGCGCTCGAACCAGCCACGGCGGACCGTTGCAGTCAGGGACGCCGCTTCGCACCGGAGGGTTGCGTGCCGCATTTCTCCGGTGGCGTCACCTTGGCCCACTTTGTCCATCAGGTGCGCCTCCTGAGGGTCCGCCGCGTGACGTGCCGGGCGTCCAGACCGGACAGGCCGCGCACGGCGACGTAGGCCTTCTCACGGCCGGGCAGGGAGACGCGGCCGCGCAGGACGGCCTCCGGCTCGCGCTCGATGCGGTCCAGCAGGCGGCGGTAGATGCCGGCCATGGCGGCGACGCAGGCGCCGCTGCGGCGGTCGAGCATGGGGAGCAGCCGGTAGCCCTCGGCGAAAAGAGTGCGGGCCCGGCGCACCTCGAAGTGCACGAGACCCGCGAAGTCGGAGCCCTCCGGCGGCGTCGGCCCGGCGAACCCGGCCGAGCAGCCGAATTTCGCGAGGTCGTCGGCGGGCAGATAGGTACGGCCGTTCTCGGCGTCCTCGCGGACGTCTCTGAGGATGTTGGTGAGCTGGAGCGCGAGCCCCAGCGTGTCGGCGTACTCCGAGGCACGTTCCACGCCGCGCGCGCCCGGCTCGGTGCCGAACACGCCGAGCGAGAGCCGCCCGATCGCACCCGCGACACACCGGCAGTAGACCTTCAGGTCGTCCCAGGTCTCGTAGGTCTCGCCGCGGACGTCCAGCAGGACCCCGTCGATGAGCTCGTCCAGGCCGTCGAGCGGGACCGGGAAGGCCTCGGCCGTGTGCGCGAGGGCGACCGCGACCGGGTCGGTGTCGTCCTCCTCGACCTTGCCCTCGCGGATCCGGGTGAGCAGCGCCCGGGTGTCCTCCAGGCGTGCCGACTTCACGTCGGTCGGCAGCGTGCCGTCGCCGATGTCGTCGACGCGCCGGGAGAACGCGTACAGCGCCGACATCGCGCGGCGCTTGGGCGTCGGCAGCAGTCTGATGCCGTACGCGAAGTTACGTGCCTGCTGACCGGTGACGGCCTCGCAGTAGCTGTAGGCGGCGAGTACCGGTGCGGACATGTGCGGTGCAGACTCCACGCTGCGGATCACCCCTCTCCTCGCAGAGTCACGCCCACCTCACGCAGCAACTGGATCTTGCCGGGTTTGGGCGGGCCGGGAAGTACGTCGTATTCAGCGGCGACGATCGCTCGGATCGCCGCCCTTCCCCCCGCCACGAACCCCGCGAGCAGCAGCTTCAGTCTGCCGTGGACGCTACCCACCAGGGGGGCGCCTTCATTCAGGAGATCGCGGGCGCGTTCTGCTTCGTATGCAACCAGTGCGCGCACCGATGCGCCCGCGGAGGGCGTGGCGAGATCCGCTTCCTGGACGTGAAAGCGCTTCATGTCCTGGGCGGGCAGGTAGATGCGGTCGTGGCCGAGGTCCTCGGCCACGTCCTGCAGGTGTTCGACGATCTGGAGTGCGGTACAGATCGCGTCGGACAGCCGGACCCGCTCGGGGGTCTCGGTGCCGGTGACGCCGAGGACCAGGCGGCCGACCGGGTTGGCGGACAGTTCGCAGTAGGCGACGAGATCGTCGTAGGTCTCGTAGCGCGTGACGAGCTGGTCCTGGCGGTTCGCGGCGATCAGGCCGAGGAAGGGCTCGGGGGTCAGCCCGCATCGGCGGACGGTCGGCTGGAGGCGGCGCAGCAGGGGGTGGCCCGGGGTGCCGTCGAAGACGCGGTGCAGATCGGCCTCGAAGGCGTCGAGGAGGAGCAGGCGGTCCTCGGCGTCCGCGGGCGACACGCCGAGGAGGCGGGCATCGGCGCCGCCGGGGGCCAGATCGCCGTCGCCGATGTCGTCGACGAGGCGGGCGAATCCGTACACCGCCATGAGATCGGTGCGCCAGGCCCTGGGCAGGAAGAAAGGCGCCACGGGGAAGTTCTCACCCGCGGCCTTGTCGAGTGTGCCGCGCTCCGGATCACCGGCGCCGGCCGAGCCGGTTCCCGTCATCGCTCACTGCCAGAGGCGGGGACGGCGCATGCTTCGGTGAGCTGGGGAGTTTCCGTAGCCATTGCCGTCACATCTCCCGTTCTACACTGCCGACCCAATACACACTATTTCGGACACGCCGCCCAGTCGTCCGCACAGATACCCGCAGAAGGGTGTCGCGCATTATCGCCCCACTTGCCGCTATTCGGCACCGGTACAGCTTACGTTGTACAACGCAGCGAGCTTCCTCGGGGTGTCCTGCACATCACAACAACACACCGATTGGCGTCAAGATTCCTTGGGCCGGGCCGAGTTGACGTTTCCTTTGCAGACGCGGAGCCCCGCCGGAGCAGTTCCGGCAGGGCTCAGTGAAGCGTTCTGGGCTTTTGCGCCCCTATGCGAGTGGACTACTTGCCCGTGAACTTCTCGTACTCCTTGAGGACCTCGTCGGTCGGGCCGTCCATCCGGAGTTCGCCGCGTTCCAGCCACAGCACCCGGTCGCAGGTGTCGCGGATCGACTTGTTGTTGTGACTGACGAGAAACACCGTGCCCGCGGACTTGCGCAGCTCGCGGATGCGCTCCTCCGAGCGGACCTGGAACTTGCGGTCGCCGGTGGCCAGCGCCTCGTCGATCATCAGGACGTCGTGGTCCTTCGCCGCCGCGATGGAGAAGCGCAGCCGGGCCGCCATGCCGGAGGAGTAGGTGCGCATCGGGAGGGTGATGAAGTCGCCCTTCTCGTTGATGCCGGAGAAGTCGACGATCTCCTGGTAGCGCTCCCTGACCTGCTCGCGGGACATGCCCATGGCGAGCCCGCCGAGGATGACGTTCCGCTCGCCGGTGAGGTCGTTCATCAGGGCCGCGTTCACGCCCAGCAGCGAGGGCTGGCCATTGGTGTAGACCCGGCCCTTCTCGGCCGGGAGCAGGCCCGCGATGGCCCGCAGCAGGGTCGACTTGCCGGAGCCGTTCGAGCCGATGAGGCCGACGGCCTCGCCGCGGTAGGCGACGAAGGAGACGCCCTTGACGGCGTGCACCTTGCGCACCCCGCGCTCCTCGCCGCGCTTGACTATGCGGCTGAGGGCGGAGGTGGCGCTGCCCTTGCCGGTCTTGGCGCCGTGCACGCGGTAGACGATGTGCAGCTCGTCCGCGATGACGGTGGGGACCAGATCCTGGGGGGTCCGCTCGACGTTCTGCTCAGCCACGGCCGTACCTCTCCTCCGCCTGCCAGAAGTACACGAAGCCGCCGGCGAACAGGACCACGGCCCAGAAGGTGGCGATGGCCCACACGTGCGGCGGCAGGTTCGAGGAGCCGTAGCCGTCGATGAGCGCGTAGCGCATCAGGTCCATGTAGATGGCGGCCGGATTCACCTGCAGGATGCGGATGAACACCTCGGAGCGGCCCTTCATCATCGCGCTGATGGAGAACATGACGCCCGACGCGTACATCCAGGTGCGCAGCATGAACGGCATCAGCTGGGCGAGGTCCGGGGTCTTGGCTCCCATCCGCGCCACGATCAGCGCGAGCCCGGTGTTGAAGAGGAACTGCAGCACCAGGACCGGGAGGATCAGCAGCCAGGACAGGCTCGGGTAGCTGCCGAAGCCGACGACGATGATGAACAGCACGATCATCGAGAACAGCAGCTGCTGGAGCTGTTGCAGCGCGAAGGAGATCGGCAGCGAGGCGCGCGGGAAGTGCAGCGCGCGCACCAGGCCGAGGTTGCCGGAGATCGCGCGGACGCCCGCCATGATCGAGCTCTGCGTGAAGGTGAACACGAAGACGCCCGTGACCAGGAACGGGATGTACACGTCCCGGGACATGCCCCGGCTGGCCTTCAGGATGACGCCGAAGATGAAGAAGTACACGGCCGCGTTCAGCAGCGGCGTGGCCACCTGCCAGAGCTGGCCGAGCTTCGCCTGGCTGTACTGGGCCGTCAGCTTCGCCTGGGAGAAGGCGAGGATGAAGTGCCGGCGTCCCCAGAGCTGGCGGACGTACTCGGCGAGTCCGGGGCGGGCACCGCTCACCGTCAGCCCGTACTTGGCGGACAGTTGTGCCGCCGTGAGGCCTTCGTCGGGCGACGGACGCGGGCTCACCGCGACTCCGCCGTCATGCGTTGTCTCACTCAAGGGTGGATGCCTTCATTTTCGGATGCGTCTTACGACTGTCTTGCGTTCGTCTTACGGAATTGTGCTACAGGAACTGACACGTATCCGCCGCCGGATACGTTTCGAGGGGGTCGGCCGCGCGTCCCGCGCGCGGGACGCGCACCCCGAGCTTGTCAGATGACCGGAGGACGGCCCAGCCGGGTCAGGCGCCACACCGTACGCCACCGCATGGGCCGGCGCGGTCCGCACGGAGTGGTCCAGCCCTCCTTGAACCCGCCGAACCAGGCCTGAAGCGCCGGGCGCGAGGGGCGGCGCAGGAGGGTGAGCAGCAGCCACACGCCGAGGTAGACGGGGACGAGGGGCGCGGGGAGGTTGCGGCGGGCCAGCCAGACCCGGTTGCGGGCGACCATGCGGTGGTAGACCGCGTGCCGCGAGGGCGCGGTCGTCGGGTGGTACAGCACCATGTCGGACCGGTAGTCGATCATCCAGCCCGCGTCGAGGGCCCGCCAGGCGAGGTCGGTCTCCTCGTGGGCGTAGAAGAACGCGTCCGGGAGTGCGCCGACCTCGGCGAAGACCTTCGTGCGGACGGCGTTGGCGCCGCCGAGGAAGGTGGTGACCCGGGAGGAGCGCATCGGGTCGGAGGCGCGCAGCCGGGGGACGTGCCGGCGTTGGGTGACGCCGGTGTCCGGGTCGGCGATGCGGAAGCTGATGATGCCGAGGCGGGGGTCGGCGGCGAAGGCCTGCCGGCACAGCTCGGCGGTGTCGTGCTGGGCGAGGAGCCCGTCGTCGTCGAGGAACATCACTATGTCGACATCGCGACCGCCGGGCCCGAATGCCTCCAGACCGATGTTGCGGCCGCCGGGGATGCCGAGGTTCTCGGGCAGTTCTATGGTCCGCACGCCCTCGGGGACGTCCGGGACGGGCGAGCCGTTGCCGACGACCACCACTTCGACCCGGTCGCCGTCCTGCTTGGCGACCGAGTCGAGCAGCGCCCGCAGTTCGTCGGGGCGGTTGCCCATGGTGATGATCACCGCGCCGACCTTCATGCCGCTCACTTCAGCCTGCTCGACGCGAGGATCGACACCAGGTGCAGCAGGGTCTGGAGCAGCGCGATGCCGGCCAGTACGGCGACGCCCAGCCGCGAGTAGAACAGGTCGCCGCGGACCTGGTCCACGATCGCGAGGACCAGGATCAGCAGGGACGCCTCGATGCCGAGGATCAGCCGGTGGAACTTGAAGGCGGCGGCGGCCCGCCGGGCCAGCGCCATCCCCGAGGAGCGCATCTCGGCCGCGGACTCCTGCACCGGTGCCTTGCCGGTCTGGTGGCGGGCCACCCCGACCAGGTCGGTCTCGGCCTTGATCAGGATCGCGCCGAGCGCGGCCAGCGTCCCGAGGAAGGCCCACAGCCAGTCGATACGGCCGCTGCCCCACAGGTCGGCGGCGCGCAGCCCGAAGCCGACGAGCACGGCGGCGTCGGTCAGATAGGCGCCGACGCGGTCGAGGTAGACCCCTGCGAGGGAGTACTGCTTGCGCCAGCGGGCGATCTCGCCGTCGACGCAGTCCAGCAGCAGATACATCTGGACGCACACCACGCCCAGCACGGCGCCCGTGATCCCCGGCACCAGCAGCGCCGGGGCGGCGAGCACGCCGAAGACGGTCATCAGATACGTGAGCTGGTTGGGCGAGACCCTGGTGTTCACCAGGTAGCGGTCCACCCGCAGGGACACCTCACGCATATAGAGGCGTCCCATCCAGTGCTCACCGCTGCGCCGGTCCTTCACCCCTGCGGGGTGGACGACGGGACGGAGTTCAGCTACCGATGGCCTTGACATAGTCGGCGTAGATGTCCTTGATCTGGTCGGTTTTCAGGTCGAGGTGTTCGAGGATCGTGTAGCGGCCGGGGCGGGTCTCCGGAGCGAACTCCACGGCGCGGACGAACTCGTCCACCGTGAAGCCGATCTCCTCCGGCAGCACGGGCAGTCCGTGCCGGCGCAGTACCTCGGCCATGTACGCCGATTCCTCGTGGGCTCCGCGCAGGTACATCGCGAAGGCCGCGCCCAGTCCGCACTGCTCGCCGTGGGCGGCCGCGCGTTTGGGGAAGAGCAGGTCGAAGGCGTGGTTGATCTCGTGGCAGGCGCCGGAGGACGGGCGTGAGTCGCCCGACACCGACATAGCGATGCCGGTGAGGACCAGTGCCTCGGCCAGGACCTGGAGGAAGGCGTCGTCGCCGACGCCACCGGGGTGCCTGAGCACCGCCTCGCCGGCCTGCCGCGCCATGGCCGCGGCGAGACCGTCGATCTTCTCGCCCTTGACCCGGTTGGCCAGCTCCCAGTCCGCGACCGCGGAGATGTTGGAGATGGCGTCGCCGATGCCGGAGCGCACGAAGCGGACGGGGGCCTCACGGATCACGTTGAGGTCGATGACCACCGCGATCGGGTTCGGCACACCGTAGGAGCCGCGCCCCGCGTCGTTGTCGAGCGTCGCGACCGGTGAACACAGGCCGTCGTGCGCGAGGTTGGTGGCGACCGCTACCAGCGGAAGACCCACCCGTGCGGCCGCGAACTTCGCGCAGTCGATGATCTTTCCGCCGCCGAGGCCCACGACCGCGTCGTACCGGCCGCCCTTTATGTCGCCCGCCAGCCGGACCGCGTCGTCGATGGTGCCGCCGTCGACCTCGAACCAGGTGGCGCCGGGCAGGCTCGGCGCGATCCGCTCGCGCAGCCTGGCGCCCGAGCCGCCGCTGACGGCGATGGCGAGCTTGCCGGAGTGCGAGATGCGTTCGTCGGCGAGCACGCACGCCAAGTCGTCGAGGGCACCCGGGCGGATGTCGACGACGACGGGCGAGGGGATCAGCCGGGTCAGTACAGGCACGCGATCTCCCGCCCCTTGGCCAGATCGTCGTGGTTGTCGATCTCGACCCACTTGACGTCGCCGATCGGGGCCACGTCGATCCGGAAACCGCGGTTCACGAGCTCCTGGTAGCCGTGCTCGTAGAACTGCTGCGGGTCGGTCTCCCACACGGTCTTGAGCGCGTCGGCCAGTTCGGGGGTGGCGTCGCCCTCGATGAGGGTGACGCCGATGTACTCACCGGTGGCCTCGGCGGGGTCCATCAGCTTGGTGATCTTCGTCATGCCCTTGGCGGGGTCGACGACGACCTTCATCTCCTCGTCCGCAAGGGACTTGACGGTGTCCAGCGCCAGGATGATCTTCTTGCCGTCGCCGCGAGCAGCGAGCAGCGTGTGCTCGACGGAGACCGGGTGGACGGTGTCGCCGTTGGCGAGGATCACGCCGTCCTTGAGGGCGTCACGTCCGCACCACAGGGAGTAGGCGTTGTTCCACTCCTCGGCCTTGTCGTTGTCGATGAGGGTGAGCTTGAGGCCGTACTTCGCCTCAAGGGCCGCCTTGCGCTCGTACACGGCTTCCTTGCGGTATCCGACGATGATCGCGACCTCGGTCAGACCGATCTCGGCGAAGTTGCCGAGCGTCAGGTCCAGGACCGTGGGTTCGCCCTCTATGCCCGCGGGCCCCACCGGCACCAGAGCCTTGGGAAGGCTGTCGGTGTAGGGGCGCAGACGCCGTCCGGCGCCGGCCGCCAGCACGAGGCCGATCATGCGGGTTCTCCTTCATCGTGTACGGCGGGCGCCCCTGCGGACACCCAGAAGCGGATGCTCTCGACGAGCACCAGCAGGGCCACGGCCACGGCAACCGCCGTGAGCGCGACCGTGAACTGCGACGCGGTGAGCGCGGCGGCGAGAACGGTGACGAGCAGCGTCCGCCCTTCGTGCCCCCCGATGGCGCGCACCAGCCAGGCCGGGGACGCCCCGGCGTTGCCGCGGATGCGGTACACCGTGTCGTAGTGATGGTAGGCGACGGCGGCCACCAGGCCGAAAGCCGTTGGAAGTGCTCCGTTCACCTCCGCTTCAGCCGCGAGGATCAGGACGGTGCAGTATTCCGCCGCCCGGAAGAGCGGGGGGACCAGCCAGTCGAGGGAGCCCTTCAGGGGGCGGGACAAGGCCTGGCCGGCGGCGATCGCGTAGACGAGGGCGCCCGCCACGGGGGCCCAGGTGACGCCGGAGAAGAGGGTTGCCACGAGAACCGCCGTACCGGCGAGTGCGATCAGGAACGGCGCACCCAGGCGGACGGGGCTGACACGGGCCACGAACGACGCGAGCGGCCCGTTGTCCGCGAGGTCCGCCAGCGCCTGTGCCGCCCGGTCCGTGCGCCGTGCCTTCCGCGTCAGTGAGCGCAGCACCCGGCCGGCCGTCGTGTACGTCGCCGCGAAGGCGCAGCCGACGAGGAGGACGTAGAAGGTGATGCGGGGGGTCGTCGCGGCCGTGAGGACGGCGATCATCGCCCATCGTTCGCCGATGGGCAGCACTATCATCCGGCGCACCCAGACCGTCCAGCCGACGCTGTCGAGCTTGTCGGAGAGGGCGGCGGTGGGGCTGGTGTTGGCGGTGGCGTCGTGGTTGGCCTCGTTGAACGAGAAGTCCACGACGTGCCGGCAGGTCTGAAGGATCATCGCGCCGAGCGCGAGCGCCCATACGTCGTCGCCGCCCCGGGCCGCTCCGAGCGCGAGGCCCGCGTAGTAGGCGTACTCCTTGGCGCGGTCGAAGGTGGCGTCGAGCCAGGCGCCGAGCGTGGAGTACTGCAGGGCGTAGCGGGCGATCTGTCCATCGACGCAGTCGAGGACGAAGGAGCAGAGGAGCAGTACGCCGGCCACGACGTAGCCGGCGCGGGTGCCGGTGGCCGCGCTGCCCGCCGCGATGAGCGCGGTGAGCAGGGAGGCGGTGGTGACCTGGTTCGGGGTGAGGCCGCGGCGGGCGCACCAGCGCGCGATGTAGCGGGAGTACGGGCTGATGAAGTGGGTGGTGAAGAAGCCGTCGCGGGACTTCACGGCCGACTTGAGGCGTACGGCCTCGTCGTCGACGGCGGCGACGGCCTGGCGTGCCTCGTTGCGGGCCTGCGGGTCGGTGGGGACCGTGGCGACGAGGCTGCCCAGCTCGGGGCGGTGCACGGGGCAGCCGTCGGCGTCGAGGGCGGTGACGACGCGGTCGGCGAGGCTGCCGAGGAGAGTCGTGCCGCCGCCGGCCGAGTGCTCGCGGGCTACCGCGCGGGTCAGGGCCTGGCGGCCGGCCGGCTGCGCGGTGACGGCGCCCGGTACCGCGGCGAGCGGGAAGCGGGGGTCGGTGAGGCCGAGGCGCAGCGCGTGCAGGTGGCCCATGAAGCGGGCGTCCACGACGGCGACCCGCTGGTCACCGGGGACCGCGGCGAGGAGCGTCTCCGCCTCGGTGGTGTCGGCGGCGGTCCGGACGTCGAAGCCGAGCGACCGCAGATCGCCCTCGATCGACGATCCGGGGACCGGCTGACCGGTGAGGATGGCGGTCGGCAACCGAACTCACTCCCTGGGTCCGACGCTCGGGCGCCGGTCATGTGCATGGTGGTGGCGCCCTTCGGGTGGCACCCGGGCGGCATGTCGGCAGAGGCTATCGGATGCTCTCAAGCCCGTGTTCACCGGCCGTTCATGGCCTGATCAACACGGTCTGCAGGCGCCTCCGCCGAGATCATCATCGGGGATTCGGGGCCCGCCCGACAAACCGCACCCGTCAGACCGGGCATCGCGGGACATTGCGGAGGCCCTCTCCGTATCGGCATAGGGTGAATGCCCATGACATGGCTGATCACCGGCGGAGCCGGATACATCGGGGCGCATGTGGCACGGGCGATGACGGACGCCGGGGAGCATGTCGTCGCCCTGGACGACTTCTCGGCGGGAAACCCCGCACGCCTTCCTACGACCGTCCCGCTCGTCCACGGCTCCTCCCTGGACGGCGACCTCCTGAAGCGGGTGTTCGCCGAGCACGGGGTGACCGGGGTCGTGCATCTCGCGGCGCGCAAGCAGGTCGCCGAGTCCGTGGCGCGGCCGACGTACTACTACCGCGAGAACGTCGGCGGCCTGGCGACCCTCCTGGACGCGGTCACCGGCGCGGGAATCGAGCGGTTCGTGTTCTCGTCCTCGGCGGCGGTCTACGGCGACCCGGGCGTCGACCTGATCACCGAGGACACCCCGTGCGCGCCGGTGAACCCGTACGGCGAGACGAAGCTCACCGGTGAGTGGCTGGTCCGGGCGGCGGGCGCGGCGCACGGCATCGACACGGTGTGCCTGCGCTACTTCAACGTGGCGGGCGCCGCCGCGCCCGAGCTGGCCGACACGGGCGTCTTCAACATCGTCCCCATGGTCTTCGACCGGCTCACCCGTGACGAGGCTCCGCGGATCTTCGGCGACGACTATCCGACCCCGGACGGCACCTGCGTCCGCGACTACATCCACGTCGCGGATCTCGCCGACGCCCACCTGGCGGCGGCCCGGCGGCTGGCCGACGGGAGCGCGAGCGGCGACCTGACGGTCAACATCGGCCGCGGGCAAGGGGTTTCGGTGCGCGAACTGGTCACCGTGATCGGCGAGGTCACCGGGGACCGGCGGCCGGCAGTCGTCGAGGGACGGCGTCCCGGGGACGCGCCGCGGGCAGTCGCCTCCGCCGAGCGGGCCGCCGTAGAGCTGGGGTGGTCGGCTCGGCGTGGGGTGCGGGAGATGGTCGCGTCGGCGTGGCAAGGGTGGCGCCAGCACCATGCCCAGTGAACTTAGGCTGCCCTGACCTGCTATTTGTTTACGCAGGTCAGGGCACATGACAACGGTGTTCAGTGCCGCGTTGCCCGATACCCCCCACCCGTAGTTCACTGTGATCCGGAGCGGTAATCAGGAGGGCGGCATTCCATGGGGGCAGGGCACGACCACGGGCACTCGCACGGCGCCCCCGTCACCGGTACGGCGGCGGCCGCGTACCGGGGCAGGCTGCGGATCGCGCTCGGGATCACGATCACCGTGATGGTGGTCGAGGTCGTCGGCGGACTGCTCGCGGACTCCCTCGCGCTCATCGCGGACGCGGCCCACATGGCGACGGACGCGCTGGGCCTCGGCATGGCGCTGCTCGCGATCCACTTCGCGAACCGCCCGGCGGCCGGCAACCGCACCTTCGGCTACGCCCGCGCGGAGATCCTCGCCGCGCTCGCCAACTGTCTGCTGCTGCTCGGCGTCGGCGGATACGTCCTGTACGAGGCGGTCCAGCGGTTCGTCACGCCCGCCGACACCGAGGGCGGGCTGACCATCGTGTTCGGCCTGATCGGCCTGGCCGCGAACATGATCTCCCTCACGCTGCTGGTGCGCGGCCAGAAGGACAGCCTGAACGTGCGGGGCGCGTTCCTGGAGGTCGCCGCGGACGCGCTGGGCTCCCTGGCGGTGATCATCTCGGCCGTGGTGATCCTGACCACGGGCTGGCAGGCGGCCGACCCGATCGCCTCCCTCGTCATCGGCCTGATGATCGTGCCGCGGACGCTGAAGCTGCTGCGCGAGACCCTGGACGTGCTGCTGGAGTCGGCCCCCAAGGACGTCGACATGCAGGACGTCCGCGCCCACATCCTGGCCCTGGACGGGGTCGAGGACGTCCACGATCTGCACGCGTGGACGATCACCTCGGGCATGCCGGTGCTCTCCGCGCACGTGGTCGTCCGCTCGGACGTGCTGAACGCCATCGGCAACGAGAAGATGCTCCACGAACTCCAGGGCTGCCTCGGCGACCACTTCGACGTGGAGCACTGCACCTTCCAGCTGGAGCCCCGCGGACACGCGGAGCACGAGGCGAAGCTGTGCCACTGACGTTCCCATGCGGCCTGCATGAGGCACGCATGAGCCCCGTACAGCTTCCGCGCTGACCGAAACCAACCGCTTTCGAGGGCGTGCGGCCCGCCGCCGCGCGCCCGGGCCCTCACTCCCGCGCCCCACCCCCCGACGGTTCCGCCGTCGCCGCGCCGGGCACGATGAACTGCCGGGAGTGCCGGATCCGTACGGCAGACTTGGCCTTGAGGACCGATGTGAAGGATGGGTATGCCGACCACACCTGCCACCGCGACGCACAACTCGTCGAACGGCACCGCTGACGCGATCTTGCTCGAACTGGTCGACGAGAGCGGCGTGACGATCGGCACCGCCGAGAAGCTCACCGCCCATCAGCCGCCGGGGCAGCTGCACCGCGCCTTCTCCGTCTTCCTCTTCGACGAGCAGGGCCGGCTGCTGCTCCAGCAGCGGGCGCTGGGCAAGTACCACTCCCCCGGTGTGTGGTCCAACACCTGCTGCGGTCACCCCTACCCCGGCGAGGCGCCCTTCGCGGCGGCGGCCCGGCGGACGTACGAGGAGCTGGGGGTGTCCCCGTCGCTGCTCGCGGAGGCGGGCACGGTGCGCTACAACCACCCGGACCCGGACTCGGGCCTGGTCGAGCAGGAGTACAACCACCTCTTCGTCGGCATGGTGCAGTCGCCGCTGCGGCCGGACCCGGAGGAGGTGGGCACGACCGCGTTCGTGACCCCCGCCGAGCTGGACGAACGGCACGCGAAGGACACCTTCTCGTCCTGGTTCATGACGGTGCTGGACGCGGCCCGCCCGGCGGTCAGGGAGCTGACGGGCCCGTCCGCGGGCTGGTGAGAGGCGCTACGGCACCTGCGCGGGCTTGAGCGGCAGGGCGGCCCAGATCACCTTGCCGCCGCTCGCCGTGTGCTCGACATCGCAGACACCGCCCGCCTCCCGGGTCACCTCGCGCACCAGGAGCAGTCCCCGGCCGCCGGTCTCGTCGTGGTCTGCCACCAGGGCGGTCGGGCGGTAGGGGTGGTTGTCCTCGACGGACACCCGCACCCACTCGGCACCGACGGCGACCTCCACGGCGAGGGTCGGCGACAGCAGCACCGCGTGCCGGACCACGTTGGTGACCAGCTCGGAGACGATCAGCAACAGCCCCTGCAACAGCTCGTCCGAGAGGGGCACACCCTGCCGGAAGAGCAGGTCCCGTACGGCGTGTCGCGCCTGCGGGACGGAGGCGTCGACCGCGGAGGCGGTGAACCGCCAGACTCCCTCGTACGGCAGCGGATCCGGCGGGGCGGGGA